>JBHHYG010000122.1:0-9490 GCA_046757445.1 Acidobacteriota bacterium | reverse complement strand
AGCGAGGGCGAAGGTCCTGAGGATCCCCCGCGTGCGCTGGAATCCCTCGAGGTTAGTCCACTTGCTGTAGAAGACCTCCGTGAGGTCGGGATGGAAGGGATAGCTCTTGAGGTAGCGTTCCTCAGCGTTCTTCCCGTCCTTGCGGGTGGTCTCGTCCAAGGCAGCGATGCCCTTGAGGGCCGCGACCACGTGGGGGCGGAATGCCTCCCGGTCGCGAATTGAGTCGGGATCGAAAAACCTCCGGCGCAGCACCTCGGCCACATCCTCCTTGAGTACGGGCTGCACTCCTTCTTCCCGCTCGCGATAGGTCAGCTCGAGCTGGCGAACCGCCTTTTCGTTGCCGCCGGCCAACCGATGCGCTACGTCCTTGGCTAGGAAGGTCGGGTAGGTCAGCGCGAAAAACTCGCCCGGATCCTGGTACACGGGCCGGGCCCTTCCCATGGCGACGTCGTAGAGGTCGGCGGCGAAGGCAGCCAGCGATAGCTCGCCCGACCGCAGGTCGTCGCGGATCCTTACGACCTGATGCCAGGGGGTCCAGGGCAGTTTGGCCATCACGCCATCTCCTTCGTTGTTACCTCCATTATTACCACCATTCAGGGGTTATTACCCTCTTTCAGCCACACCGCCCCGCGGCCGCGACCTTCGCAGTGGATCTTGCCTTCCTTGCGGAGCCGCTTGAGAACCACTCGGATCATCTCTCGGGTCACTGCGGGGCATAGCTGCTCGAGATCCACGAGCCGGAACTGTACCGGTAGGCGCCGGATTGCCTCCAGCACCATCTCGGTCTTGGCACCCCTGGGTGCGGTAACCAGCCCCACGCGCCCTTCGAACTCCCGGCAGGCCGCCACCAGAACCCCCAAGAAGTACTCCGTCCACGGCCAGGGATCGTGGCGCCCTTGATGCCAGCGCTGTGATGAAGCGTACAAGCTCTCGTAGTAGGTCTCCCGGCTGTCCTCGATGATCTTCTCCAAGCTGATGTACCGGCCGACCTTGTAACCTGCCTGATACAAGAGCAGCAGACTCAAGAGCCGCGCCATTCGGCCATTGCCATCGAGGAACGGGTGGATACAGAGAAAATCGAGAACATACGCGGAGATAAGCAGTAGCTTCTCAACCTCGCCTGCTCTCCAACGCTCGCCGAACCGTTCGTGAAGGCGCGCCATTGCCTCCGGTGTCTCATGCGCCGGCACAGGACGAAAGCGGATCAGCCTGGTGCCATCGGGCCGGGACTCGACGATCTCGTTGTCCACGGGCTTCCAGCGACCGCCCCCCTGATCCATGAAGCGATAGAGGTCGCGGTGAAACTGGAGAAGCAGTCCGGGCGTCAGATTCACATGCTCGTGATTGGCATGGATCGTGGACAGGACGTCCCGATAGCCGGCGATCTCTTGCTCGGAGCGGTTGCGCGGGGTTGTCTTCTGAAGCACCAGGTCCTGGATTCTTCGGCGGGGAGCGGTGATCCCCTCGAGCCGGTTCGATGACTCGGTGCTCTGGATGATGGCTGCCTGGCGAAGTGTTTCGAGCACCTGCGGCATCTGCTGTATATACAGGGCCTGCTTTCCGTTGAACTCGCCGAGCAGGACCAGCGTTGGAACCAGCCGTCCCGGCACAGGATGGCGTTCTAGGAATCTTGGCTCGAAGGACTTCATATCCCGGCCAGCCTCCCCGTGGTGGGGGCTCGTACCCCGAGCGCCCGAACATGGTTGCTGATGCTCTCCAGCATCGGGCGTTCCTCACCGTCGGCCAGCTCGATGAGGGCCTGTAGAAGCTGTGGGAAGACGTTTTGCCGAGGGAGCTCGCGCTCTTCGAGGTAACGGTTCACCGCGTTGACGTCGCCGGCCTTCCACAAGTGCATCAGGCGATGGATCTGATCGATGAGCGGCGCCGGCCGCCCGCCCGGCCCGTCAAGTCCGAGGCTCTTTCGGGTCCGGCGCGTCCAACGACGAAGGCGGACGGTGCTGCCGCTTCTCGTGCCCGTGTCCTCGGCGGGCGGTTCTTCTTCGTCGGTTCCTCTTGACCCCTTGCGCAGGAGGATCTCGAGGGGGCCTGTGAGGTCGGAGTCTTTGAGCCCGCAACACACCGCGTAGAGGATGCAAGGGCCAATCGGGGCCTCGCCCATTCCGAAGTCGTGCCGATGAAGAAGGTAGTAGGTGGTCACGTCGTCAAGGCCCGAGGCCGCTTCCATCTCGCCATCACCGCTAAGCACCCGACCGACCACGAAATCCACCACCATCCTGCGCACGTGACGGAGGAACTCTGAGACCTCCATGATCTTCCCCGGCTCGTTGGCCTTCTTGACCACAGGATGTTGGCTGTAGGCCTCCAGCGCCGGCCCGGTCGCCGCCCAAACGAAGTCGGGGCCGCGGATGCCGGCGTCCCAGAACTCTCTCAGCCTTGTCCTGATCTTCTCCTGCATCTCCTCCAGGACGCGGTTGTCCCATCCGGGCGGAGTGCATGATGACAAGACACGAACGCTCGGAACATGCCATCCTCGTAGGCTTTCTTCGACCGTTCACTGTCACCCTCAAAGCGGCTCGCGTCGTCGATCAACTCTCCATCATTCTTGTCGTGGTCCCATTTTGGCCCAAGCGGCTCGCTGAATACGGTGTCTATTTTCTGCGATATGCCTGTCAGCGTCCGCCGAAGCCACACATAGAAGAAGTCCATTAGGTCTGAATACGGGATTTCCCTGTAGTAAGGGGGATCAGTCAGAACGACGTCAAACTGATCTGAAATGGTTGCCGTTGCTGATTGGCACAAGCAGGATGGCCGTGCTGGCCCCGCTGCGGCTGTCGCGTGGGCACAGACTCGCGCTACCCACTCCACCGAGTCCGCGTAATTGCCGCTTGCACCGGAGACTGGATTTGACTCGGGGAAGTCCCAATGGATTGGAAGCGCGAACCGCGCGAACGTTTGCTCAATCTTCTCTGTAGAGACGCCCCACATGCATTGCGTACTGGCGCGATTGGCAACACGGTCGACGACAAAAGCCAAGTATGAGACGAGAGCCTCAGAGCATTCTTTGGTATAGCCTGCTTCGCTAATCGCGCCGCATGCGGCGCGAGTGTGTTTCACAAAGGTGCCAAGTGCCAGAAGCTGGCGTGGAGTGAAGATCTTCGACCATTGCAGGAACCCGTAGTTGGCAATACCAGAAAATTGACTCTGAGTCGGGGTCGGCTCGTCCGGAATGCCGAATGGGATTCCCGAAAAAACCTCCTCCACGTGATTTGCCGTCTCGGCAGCTGCCAGTTCCTCTTCGCGCATCGGCAAGCGGTACTCTTTACCGTTGCCTCCGTCCACGACAACCGCCGTCATCACAGCGCCGAGACGGCCGGTACGGCCCTCGAGGCGGATGTCCTGCTGTGGCATCGTCGGCTTATCGGGGCTGCAGCAAGGGCACGAAGCCCCCGAGCGAGACATCGTCCCGGCGCCAATCCGCTTGTCGTGCTCGCGTCTCTGGGCCGCGTTCGCCCCGACGACTGGAACGTCATTTTGTACGCCGAAGATGATCCCGGTCGGGTCGTCCTTGAGATCCATCGTCAGCAAGGCTCGCTTCTTAGGCTTCTTGCACAACCAGCGGGTCTTCAGGAGCGGGATCGTTGCCCGGCAGTTCTTGCAGGTGACCGTGCGGGCCCATAGGTAGGCGACGGTCAGCTTGCCGTCCACCGCGGGGTAGAAGCGCTCCAGGTCGGCCCTGGCCTTCTGGAGTACCCACCAACCCCAGGCTCTCACGTGCCAGGCGAGATCTGCCTCGAACAGTTGTTCGTGGACCGGCAGTCCTTGCAGCCTAGCGTCCGGGGCTTCTTCGAGCCCGAGCTGTCCGAGCTGTGTGCGGAGCGCCGCCCCCTTGAGGCCCTGCGAATTGAAGAAGGCCTCCATGAAATCTCGATCCGCCCGCAGCTCGTCGTGGTCGTTGAGATCCTCGTACCCCAGCGCCAGCCCGTACACCCGCTGCGCCACCAGATCCGCTACCGGATGCTCCAGCGCTTCCGGATCCCGGTAGTCTACGAAGCACTCCGCAAACCGCTTGATGATCCGCCTCCGACGCTCCGTCTCACCCAGAAGTACCAGGCCCCCGTCCGAGCTCAACGTGCCACCTTCGAAGTTCGCCACCACCCGCCGGCGACCCTTCCCGAAGCCTTAAAACTCCAGCTGCCCACCACTACAGTCTGTATCCATAAGAGCTGCTCCGCTCGCTGGGGTTAAGTTCTTTGTGCAGAATTACTTATACCAGCAGCGGACAGCTTTTTCTTGGCCCCCGTTGAGATGTTCGGGCTAGACCCCTTCGATGATGAACTGGCGATGGAGCAGGCAGGCAAGGCTAGCTGTTGTGAATCTCCACCGCGAGGACCGACACATCGTCGCCGGGACCGCCCACATCGCACCATTCCCGCACCGCTTCCAGCAGTTTGTCGATGCTATCTGTGAGCGCATCATCGCGAGCGCCCTCGATGCTGTCGACGAGACGGTCCGGGCCGAACATCTCCTCCTCCGGGCTCATTGCCTCGAGGATCCCATCGGAGCATAAATAGAGTCGGTCGCCGGGCTTCAGGGTGATGACAGACTCCCTATAGGTGGCGTCGGGAAACCAGCCGATCGCCAGCCCGGTCGGCGGATGAACCATCGTCGGGGCGGCGCTGGTCAGGTGGATGGGCCCCGGGTGCGCCGCGGAGACGTAGCGGAGCTCCAATCTATCCATGTCGAGGATCCCGTAGGCGAAGGTAAAGTACTGTCTGGTTTCGGGATCCATCGGGAAACGAAGATTGAGCCGGGAGGCGACATCCGACGGCGGCAAGAGCCGTCGTCCGCTCGCACCATCTCCTGCTCCCTCGAACAGGAATGGTTTATCTTCCAGGTGCGACAGCAGACGGCTCAGGGTAACCGACAGCAGGGCCGACGGGACTCCATGGCCGCTGACGTCGAGCAGATAGAGGCCGATCTTGGTTTCGTCGAGGCGAAAAATATCGAGGATGTCGCCGGCCAGCTCGTCGCAGGGCACAAAGCTCCACGCGAACTCCGCCCCCTCCACATCTGGCAGCGATTGCGGCATCAGAGCCTGCTGTACCCTGGCGGCCGCTTCGAGGTCTTTCTTCATCCTCGCGTGCGCCGCTTCCAGCTCCGCCTTGGCGCGCTTGAGCGACAGTTGTGTCTGCACTCGAGCCAGAACCACCGGGAAGTCCAGCGGCTTGGTGACGTAGTCGTTGGCACCGAGCTCAAGGGCACGGACGAGATCGTCGCTGGTGTTCTTCGCCGTCGCCATGATGACCGGGAGATCAGCCACCGTGTGGTTCTTACGGAGTCTTTTCAGCACCTCGATGCCGTCGATGCCGGGCATCATGATATCGAGCAAGACGAGGTCGAAGGGTTGCCGTGCGGCCAGCTCCAGCGCCTCGCCACCGTCCTTCGCAACGCTCACCGCGAAGCCTCGTCGCGCCAGCCGCCGTGACAGCATGTCCCGGTTCATCTCGTCGTCATCGACGACCAGCAAGGAGGCAGCCTCGTCCTTCACCGTCCACTCACGACGGCAGGGCCTGACTCTGGGCCGATAATCCCCCCAACAGGGCCTTGATCTTCTCGTTCAGCCGCGGCAAGTCTACCGGCTTGGTGTCATAGTCGTCGCAGCCGGCCTCGAGGGCCTTCTCGCGGTCCCCTGCCATGGCATGCGCGGTCAGGGCGATCACCGGTATACGTCGGGTGGCTTCGCTGGCGCGCAGCTGCCGTGTCGTTTCCCAGCCGTCGATGATCGGAAGGCTCATGTCCATGAGGATCAGGTCGGGCGACTGGGAGCGCGCCATATCGAGTCCTTGCTGCCCATCGACGGCGATCACTACCTCGTACCCCTTGCGGATCAGGCGTCGTGACAGCATGTCCCGGTTCATTTCGTTGTCTTCGATGAGGAGGATCTTGAACGATTCTGTCGTCATGTTTCGTTTCCCCCGGATCGGATACGGGTCCTGACGAGGGCACGAATCTCGCTGAGCACCTCGTCTTGTGTGCGCGAACCTTTCTGAATGATCTTTTCCACGGAGTCGTTCAGCCTCAGGCGGTCTTCCGTGGTCAGCTCCTTGGCGGTGATGACGATGATCGGAATCGACCGGCTTATATCGTTTGCGCGAACCTTCTCGACAAACTCGAAGCCGTCCATCTCAGGCATCATCAGATCGAGCAGGATCAGATCTGGGGGCGCGACCTCGAGCTGCTCGAGCGCAACGCGACCGTTCTCCGCCTCCGTGACGGCCCAGCCATCTTTGTCCAGGATACGGCCGAGCATCTCTCTCGTCGCCGCATCGTCCTCCACCACCAGCGCCGCACCTGGCTGGCCCTGCCGCCGGTATTTTTCGAGGACAGAGGCGAGACGACGATGATCGATCGGTTTGCTCAGGTACTCATCGGCGCCGAGAGCATAACCGATGTTCTGGTTGTCGAGGATGGTCAACATGACCACCGGGATTTCTGACAACTCCGGGTCAGCCTTCAACTCGCCGAGCACCGCCCAACCGTCCATCTTCGGCATGATGACATCCAGGGTGATGGCTGCCGGCTTCAGCTCCTTCGCCAAGCGCAGGCCTTCTTCTCCCCCCGAGGCAGTGACCACGCGAAAGCCGTCTCTCCCCAGAAACTGGGTCAGCAGGTCCAGCGCCGCGGGGTCGTCATCGATAGCGAGCACGGTATCGACGTCGTCTCCGTCGAGGTGCTCGGCGGTCGCGGATGGACGGTCCCCGGTGTCGAGTCCCCCCGGAGCCATCTGTCTGGCGGAAGTGCTGACGGTGGGCAGGCCGACGGTAAACACACTGCCCTTGCCGGCCTCGGAGCTCACCTTGATATCTCCCCCCAGCATTCGGCAGAACTTGCGCGAGATGGCCAGACCGAGCCCTGTACCGCCGTACTTGCGAGTGATGGTGGAATCAGCTTGCGAAAAAGCCTCGAAGACCTTCTCCAACTGCTCCTCGTCCATGCCAACGCCGGTGTCGGCGACACGAAACGCGAGACGTTCCTCGCCATCCGCCGTGTCCCGGCTCACCGTCAGGGTGATGGTTCCCCGTTGAGTGAACTTGCTGGCGTTCGAGAGCAGGTTGAAAAGTACCTGGCGAACCTTGGTCTCATCCGAGTGGATCGTGCCGAGGTTGTCAAGGCGTCCGATGCGTAGCTCGTTGGAGTTCTTGTCGACGAGCGGACGAACGGTGGTGACGACATCCTCGATCGTGTTGGCAAGATCGAAGGTCGTGAGATCGAGCTCGATCTTGCCTGCTTCGATCTTCGACAGGTCGAGAATGTCATTGATGAGTGCCAGCAGGTGCTTGCCGGCGGAGCGGATCTTCTCGAGATCGGGTAGGAACTCCTCTTGCCCCAGATCCTCAGCCTCTTCGGCAAGCAGCTCGCTGTAGCCGATGATGGCGTTTAGCGGCGTGCGCAGCTCGTGGCTCATGTTGGCGAGAAAGTAGCTCTTTGCGCGGTTGGCCGCCTCCGCTTCCTCGCGCGCCCGCGACAGTTCCGTGATGTCGTGGTAGAGCCCGAGGGCGCCGACTTGCTTCCCTTCGACCATGACCGGGACACCAAAGATCTCGACCTCGACGACGCTCCTGTCCTTACGCAATCGCTGGCGGATTGCATGAACGGGGCGGTCGAGCGCCAGCTGTGTGTAACCGACGGCCTCCGAGCGCATGCTCTCCGTGGTGATCAACCTGTCCAATTTGTCGTTGACGATCTCGGTCATCTTGTAACCGAATAGTTTCTCGAAAAATGGATTGCAGGATACGACCCGGCCCTCAGTGTCGAGGGTGACGATGGCCACTGGACTAGCGCGAAACAGGTCCTCGAAATAGGCGGTTTGCTGCTGAGCGTTGGTAAAAAGGCGGGCGGTTTCAATCGCCACTGCTGCTTGCGAACCGAACATGCTGAGCAGTCGTAGGTCGTCTTCGGTGAACTTCCGGTCCGGACGAGTGTGGACGGTGGCGATAGCGCCGACCAGACGTCCGCCCATGAGCAGCGGCGCAACCATGACGGCATGGACGTTGACCTCTCCATACTGGGAGGATCGGCCGCTCCATTGAGGGTAGTCATCGATGATCAGCGGCTCGTGCGTTTGGGCAACCCCGCCCATGGCGCCCTCGCCCAGCTTCAAGCGGATGCCGGTGGACTGCTTGCCGATGTTGTGATTGGCAACGATCTCGAGCTCTCCCTCGTTCTCGTCGTAGATCGCCAGCTCCCCGCCGCTGGCGTCGAGCAGGCCTACCGCCCTTTCCAAGACGGCCTGCAGCACGCGAGATAGCTCGAGCTCTTTCGACAGGTCGGCCATGGTGGCCAACAACGCCTCCTGCTCGTCGGCGCGGTGGCGTTCCTCGGCGAGCAGGCGAACTCGTCCGATGGCGAGGCTGGCCTGGTTGGCGGCGGCGGTGAGGATCTCGAAGTCCTCCTCGTTGAAGGCGTTCGGCAAGGCGCTCTCGACCACCAGAACGCCGATTACCTTGTCGTCGCTGCGCAGCGGCACGTCGACCTCGGAGCCGCTGTTGAGGCTGGGAAGGTAGCTGGCCTCTCGCGTGACGTCGGCCGTGTAGTGGAGCTTCCTGTCCAGGAGCGCTCGCTCGCTCAGGCCCTGTCCGGGAGCCACCCGCCATTCGTGGGGCACGTCCGGCCAGCCGACGCTGGCGCGCAGCACGCGATCGCCGGTCGTCTCATCGACCAGAAAGACGCCCAAGAAGTCGTAACCGAGAGCGTCGTCGTGCAGCCCGTTGACGACGCAACGACAGACCTCCTCCTCGTCGTGGGCGGCGATGATCTCTGTGCCCAGCCTCAGCAACGCCGCCTGCCGTCGACCTCCTGAACCCTCGCTCTTTCTATCCACCTGACCTGAACGCCCTTGCTGGCGCAATAGCTACAGAGGACCTATTTTGGAGAAGATGTTCCCTCTAGCCCGAACTTCTCAACGGCTCGCAGTCCTTGCGCCCGCTCGCTTCACGACCCGTTGAGTAAGGCCGCAAATCTACCACTTGCGATGCGCTGGACCAACGAATGATTGGTCAGAGGTAGCGCTCGTAAAAGAACTTGGCGTAGTAGTTGGGCCAGTCAGCGCCGGGGGCCCGGAAGGCCCTCTCCCTGTCCGCCTTGAGCAGCAAGTAGACGAGCTCGCTCTTGGTGAGTTCGGCCTTCAGTCGCTTGTTGAGCCTGTGCAGCAGGAAGTCGGCATACCAGATCGGCCACTCGGGATCCTTGCCGCCCGTTTCGGAAAAGGCCTGGCGGTGGGCTCTGCCAGCCTCATGAAAGAGGTCTGCGAGGATCTTGATCAGGGCTGTATCGGACATTGGCTCTCCCCCCAATCGTGTCTAGCATAGGAGAGGTGCAGCGCAGTCTGCCGTTTCCTTAAAGGTATGACAAGTGGCCGGTGGACCAAATCCCTTTATCATCTCGGCAATGCGTGTCAGGCTACTAGCCCGCACATCTCAACGGCTCGCGGCTGCGCGGGCGCCAGGGCCGCGATGACTGCGTTGCGCTT
>JBHHYG010000121.1:0-9497 GCA_046757445.1 Acidobacteriota bacterium | reverse complement strand
CCTGGTCGTCTGTGCAAGGCAGTGCCGCCGGCTTGGTGCTGGCGGGCCAGGCGACAGTGCAGGCCGGGATCGACGATGGCATCAATGCCATCGAGTTTTCTAACGATCCGACGCTGGACTTCGAGGGTGCCATCACCCAGACTTTTCTGCTCACCGACAACGACGGCACGGTGCTCGAGGCGGATATTCTGGTCAACGATCGACGCTTTTCCTTCAACACCGACGCCGGCAACGTCGGCCTCGACTTGGAGACCATCATGCTCCACGAGCTCGGGCACCTGCTGGGCTTGGACCACTCGCCGGTGGGCACGACATCTGGATCGTTCGGGCAGCAGACCGTCGACGAGGACAGCGCGGTCATGTTTCCGCTCATGCGGGGTCCCACGGAGGTCGCTCGCCAGCTCACCGAAGATGACCAGGCCGCCATCGCCGGGCTCTATCCCTCCGGCGGTGTCAGGGGGGCGATTTCCGGGAGGGTGACGCTAGATGGCAGTGGTGTGTTCGGCGCGCATGTGCTGGTCTTCGACCCTTTGAGGCAGGTTCTGACTGGGGCCGTGACCTTGCCGGACGGCAGCTATCGCCTCGGCGGGCTGCCGCCGGGTAGGTACGTTGTACGGGTGCAGCCCCTCAACGGCATTGCCGGGCCGAGCAGCCTGGGTGGAATTTTTTCTCAAAACACTGCTCTCGTAAACACGACCTTTTTCTCCACCTTCCTGGATCGCGTCATAGAGATCCGGGCAGGGACCGAGGTGGACGGCGTCAACCTGGAGGTCCGATGAACGGCGCATTCCGGCTGCTAGCAGGAGGCCTGGTGTTGGTTGTCCTCGCGGCTCCCGGCCCGGCCCGGGCTCAGGAGTCCGGAGGCCAAAAAGAGCGAGGGACGGTGGGCGAGTTTCCCTGGTATGTCAGCGGCTTCGGCGGCAGGGTCTCCTCGGGAACATCCCTGGCCACGGTTGCCAACCCCTTCTTCAACACCACCTTCAAGACCGGCGACGACAGCGCCTTCGGCGTGCGGGTCGGTAGGAGAGTCTACTGGCGGGTGAGCGTCGAGGGCGAGTTCACCACCAACGCCTCGCCGGGGCTAAACGCCGTACTTGCGAACCTTAACGGCGGCGCTCGTGTCTCGGTGCCGTTCGCCAAGCTCGACCTGTCGTTCTTTTCCGGCAGTGTGCGCTTCGACCTCGCCGAGCGCCTGATCCGGCCGTTCCTGCTGGTAGGTGTGGCCGGAGTCCGAGCCCAGATCGATGATTCACGCAACGAGACGGCCTTGGGGGTGCTGTTCGGTGGCGGTGTCGAGGTGAGCGTGCCGGGATACGAGAGGGTCTTCGTGCGCACAGATGTTCGTGGTCTGCGCGCGGACATTTCCGCCCTGGGTCTACCGGCAAGCGCGCTGGCGGGCGAAGAGGACGAGTTCAGCACCCAGGTCATCTGGACCGTGGGTGCCGGCTTTCGCTTCTAGCCTGCATTTCTCAACGGCGGTCGTCGCGAGGGGGCGGAGAGGCGTGCGGCTGCAAGGCGCGCGCAGGATCGGGCGCGGAGGCGTACTCATGCAGTACGTCGAGCACCCGAGCCAAGCGCAACGCCGCAGACGCGCGCCTGGCCGCCACCGTAGCAGACTGCCGTTGAGATATGCAGGCTAGCCCGCATTGCTCAACGGGTCGTGAGCGGGCGGGCTCTATGTTCGGTCGACGGGGGTAGTGCCGAGGCGCTCGTTGATGCGGTTGAAGACCGCTTCCTCTAATAGCCCGGTGGAGCGCAACACCTGATAGCCATAGTCCTCTCCCAGGTAACCCTCGATGCGAGCAACGACCTTGATTCTTGACAGACCTCCACGGACCTCCCGAACCGTCACCGTCAGGGCGTAGCGACCACCGATGAACGAGGCGCCCTGGGCATAGGCCACCTTCTTGAGGTGATTGATCTTGTCTCCTTGGTCTGAAAGGACCTTGAAATCGGTGGTCAAGAGGCCGGCGCCGTTCTCTTCCTCGAAGTTCGCTTCCTGAATCTCGTGCGGCCATTCTTCGATCACCGCTTTGGCTGCAGTCCACGCGTCCTTGACCCCGGTCTTGTAGTTGCGGGAGGTGTTGAGAGGCGCGATCGGCTTCTGGCGGAAGGTGACGGTGCAGGCCGGCAGCGCAGCCAAGAGGAAGATTGCGGCCAGACAAATCCTCTTGTGCATCGAGGTCGTCAAGGGAGGGCTCAGTGCAAAGGGGCTAGGTGACGGGCTTGACGTCAGAATCAGAGGACGAGTCCTCCGCATCCTTCGCGCCGCCCTTCATGGCCGCCTTGAAGTTCTGGATTCCCGCGCCAAGGCCCCGACCGATTTCCGGGATCCGGCTGGCCCCGAAGATGATCAAGACGATGAGGAACAGGAGCAGCAGCTCCATCGGTCCGATGCTTCCTAACATAGAAGTGCCTCCGGCGGGCAGGGTTACGATCATCATACGCGCCAGCCTCCGTCAGGGTCAATGTTGCCGCCGCTTTCAGGCCGCTCAGATCCGTTCGCGGTGGTCACCGATCCTGCGGGTCATGTGGCGCTGGTCGAGGTATTCGAGGAGCGGAATGGCGTGCTTTCGGCTGATGCCGGTCCATTTCTTGAACTCGGCAACGGTGAATCGATCGCCCGGTGCGTACCGCTCCCGCAGCTCCTCGATCAGTGTCTCGAGCGCCCGATGGTGGAATACCAGATCGTCGCGCAGGCGGACCAATTCCCCCTGTCGCAACAGGTAGTGGACGACACTGTTGGCCTCCGCGGACAGGTTGCCGAGAGACTCGACAGCGGTGTCCGTCGCAGGGGGTGACCAGCGTGCTTTCTCGTAGACCTGCAGGATCCGCTCGCAGACGCGCACCTGAGCCGGGGTGAGCTGAACGTGATGCTGGTCGAGGCAGAGGCTGTCCGCTTCGACCCGAATCGTCCCCTCTTGGCGAAGCGATTGGACCGCAGCCTCGAACACCGGCACAGGAATCACCCTGGCGACTGCGGAGCGCACCTCTCTTTTCGGCATACCGGGGCGCAAGGCGTTATGTTGGTGGTAGTCGGCGAGGGTCTGCAAGATGGCGCTTCGCAAGGCATCGAAGGGTCCGGCTGCCAACAGATGCAACGGGCGATCGGAGACTTGTACCAGGAGCCCGTCTTCGACCTCTTCGGCAGCCAGCTCGCGCAAACGATGAGCGGGCATGACCAGCCGCTGGCATAGCTGTTGCTCGACGGCCCCCTCAGCACCCGCATCGCTGACCAAGGTTCCCAGCCTGTGGCGCGCATCGCCCTCGTCGAGGAGACGCAGGCGATCCAGCAAGCTGGGCCCTGGATGGCGGTGCTTCGAGGGTAAACCGTCGATGACCACGCCGCCGCCGATGGTGATCATGGGCGAGTAGCTTCGGACTATGAAGTGGTCGCCAGGAGCGACGGCATACGGCGTCTCTAATCGCAGCTGCACCATGGCCGAACCGCCAGGGTCGATCTGTTCACCGTCCAGCATGGCGACCCTTGCCAGCACTTCGGCTGAGCCGTGGTGAAAGCGCACCCGCTGGCGTGGCTTGATGGGGCCGAATCCGTCGAGCACCTGAAGGCGTGCATCGATGAGATGGCTCGATGCCATGGAGCCAGGCGCCACAAGGAGATCCCCACGCCTCAGGTCTGAGACCTCTATTCCCTGCAAGTTCAAAGCTGTTCGCTGTCCTGCCTGGGCCTGTTCGACGGGCTCGCCGTGCACCTGTAGGCCCCGCACGGTGACGCAACCGCCGGACGGCAACAGATCGAGAGTGTCGCCTACACCTACCGAGCCCGACAGCAACGTGCCTGTCACCACCGTGCCGAAGCCATGCACGGTGAAGACGCGATCGATGGGTAATCGGAACAGCCCCTGGGTCGGCCGCTGTGGCACTTTCCTGAGCACCTCGATCAGTCCCTCCTGCAATGCCTCGATTCCCTCTCCGGTAACGACACTGGTGTGGACGAGCGGAGCGCCGTTGAGAAAGGAATCCGCCAGATAGTCGCGCACTTCCATTTCGACCAGGTCGACGATCTCGGCATCGACCAGGTCGCACTTGCTGATGGCGACGAGACCTTCGCTGACACCGAGCAGCTGGCAAATAGCCAAGTGTTCCCGCGTTTGCGGCATGATCGACTCGTCCGCCGCCACGACCAGCAGCACGGCGTCGATACCACCGATGCCGGCCAACATGTTCTTGACGAAGCGCTCGTGGCCGGGAACGTCGATGAAGCCCACTCGCAGATCTTCGGCAAAGTCGCTGTGAGCGAAGCCGAGGTCGATGGTGATGCCGCGCTCTTTTTCTTCCAGCAGGCGGTCGGGATCCGTTCCTGTGATCTCTCGGACCAGGGCGCTCTTGCCGTGGTCGATGTGGCCGGCGGTGCCGACGATGCGATAGAGGCTTTGCTGCAAGTTGCCCCCGGGAGCTCACTGCTCGTTGGGCTGCGGCTACAAGGCGGCTGAATATCCGGGCGATCGGCCAGAAGCTACGAATCGCTACCGTTCTCATAGTCTAGCCCGCATTTCTCAACGGCTCAGGCTGCGTGGCGGTTAGCCCGCATTGCATTGCTCATCGGCGTCGGCTCCGAGCAAACGGTCAGTTGCTCTAACTTGTTGGCTTGAAAGGTTTTCCGACCACTGTTACTGTTCGGCTGTGGCCTGGCTGAGGCCGAAGTTGCCGGGTTCAGTTCTCAAGCTAGGCAGAAGAAGGCACCTCAGGATCTCGCGGATGTACCAGCCCGTCATCGTCTCTGCCGCACGACTGCCCACCGGTCGGTTGCTCGGCTCCCTCTCACCGCTCACGGCCGCGGAGCTTGGAAGCCGTGTCGTCCGGGCGGTCGTCGAAAGATCCCGGGTGCGTTCTGAGGACGTTGACGAGGTCATCATGGGCCATGTGGTGCAGGCAGGATGCGGCCAGAACCCGGCTCGGCAGGCGGCATTGAAGGGGGGCTTGGCTGACACGGTTGCCGCGCTGACGGTGAACAAGGTGTGTGGATCGGGGCTCAAGGCCGTGGTCCTGGCTGCGCAAGCGGTGGCTCTGGGCGATGCTCGCTGCGTCGTCGCCGGAGGTCAGGAGAGCATGAGCAACGGCCCCTACCTCGTGCCTCGTGCCCGCCAAGGCTACCGGCTGGGGAGCGGAGCGCTTCTCGACGCTACCGTCAACGACGGGCTCTGGTGTGCCTTCGGCGACTACCATATGGGCTGTACCGGCGATCTGGTCTCGGAACGATATGGGATCAGCCGTGAAGAGCAAGACGCATGGGCGATGCGCAGTCATGAAAAGGCGGCCGCCGCGCAGGCGGCCGGGAAGTTCGATGCTGAAATCGTGCCCGTCACAATGCCACAGCGGAAAGGGCCAGAAACGACATTCAGCGCCGATGAGACCATCCGCTCCGACACCAGCATGGAGGCACTGGCGCGTCTCAAGCCAGCCTTCGATGGTACCGGCACGGTGACCGCCGGTAATGCTCCCGGGGTCAACGATGGCGCGGCCGCCGTGGTGGTCATGGCGGAGGGTGAGGCGAGGTCGTTGGGGTTGCCGGTATTGGCACGGATCGTGACCTATGCTACCAGCGGTATCGAGCCCGAGCTGGTGATGATGGCCCCGGTGCAGGCGGTCAACGGTGTGCTGGCGCGGGCGGGCTGGGACCGGGCCGAGGTCGACCTCTACGAGCTCAACGAAGCCTTTGCCGTACAGTCAGTGGCCCTGGTGCGGGAGCTCGAGCTCGACCCGGAGAAGGCCAACGTGCGCGGCGGGGCAGTGGCTCTTGGCCACCCGATCGGGGCTTCGGGAGCCCGCATCCTGACGACGTTGCTTTACGCGCTGGCGCAGGAAGGCGGGCGGCGCGGCGTGGCGGCCATGTGTCTGGGAGGCGGCAATGCCATCGCCATGGCCGTGGAGCGCCCCTAGCAGGTTGCGAGGAAGCAAGGATGAAGATCCGACTCGAAGTATCGACCCTGCCCGCTGTTGCGCCGGCTGGTCGACGCCGGCCAGCTCGGTAGAAAATCGGGTCGGTGCTTCTATACATACTGACGGTGTGCGCCTCCGAGGCGGGCCAGGTTTTGACAGGGTTTTTGAGGATGTCGATAGCCGGGATGCTGGCCCTGGTGGTCTTTGTTGCTCCAGCCCCCCTTGACGGCTTTACCGGCCATCCTGCTGCCCAAAGGTCAGCGCAGGAGCAGGGTGGGGGTGAGAGCGCGGTCACTCGAGCGCAGCGAGATCCTGAGGCCACGGGCCATGAGCTGGAGAGTTTACGTCGCCAGATTGCCGGGCTGGAATCACAACTCAACGGGCTTCGCCAACAGCGCGCTTCCATAGTGGGGGATTTCGAGAGGGCCGACATCGAGCTGGCTCTCGGACGGCGCCAATTGCAACTGCTTCAACTGCGGTTGGGCGTGCTGAGCGGAGAGACGGTTCGACGCACCGAAGAGGTCGAGAGGCTCGATTCGTCCTTGGCTGAGGCGCGAAGTAAGCTCTCTACTCGTGTCGTGGCCCTCTATCGCATGGGGCCGCTTTCCTACTCCCGCTTTCTTTTCAGCGCTGACAGTGCCGAGGAGGCACTGGCCGGTTACCAGGTCATGGTTCGGCTGGCAGCGGAGGATCGCAAACTCGTCGCCTCGGTACGCGACCGCCGCGATGAGTTGCAGCGTGCTATGGCTGCGATGCGCTCGACCCGAGAGCGCCTTGCCAGACTGCAAGCGGAGGAAACAGTAAAAATCCCCGCACTGGAGAGGCAGCAAACAGAGCGTGAGTCGCTGCTACGGCGTATCGATGTTGAAGCGGAAGCCGGCCGGCAGGCCCTGGCTAGCCAGCGTCAGAGCGCCCGTGCCCTGGAAGATCTGCTCGTCAAGCTGTCCGTCGCGCCGCCTTCGCCGGCCCCGGAGTCAGGAGGCCAGGCGCCCGATGAAGCTGCTCCCGAAGCCGCGGCCACGCCGACACCCACGGCCGGCAAGGCGGATGATGTGGGGGCAAAAACAAGCGCCAGCGCCGCGATCGCCCCGACCTTCGAGGGAGCACGTGGCACCATGAACTGGCCCGGCGACGGACCTGTCACCCTCAGCTTCGGTCGCCACCGGCACCCTGTCTATGACACCTATACGGTTTCAAAGGGAATCGAGATCGGGGCTGAGGCGGGTAGCCCAGTGGCGAGTGTATACAAAGGCAGAGTGGCTTTCGCCGACTGGTTCAAGGGTTATGGGCTGGTGGTCATCCTCAGTCACGGCAACGAGTTTTTCACCCTCTACGGCCATCTCGCGACGGTCGAGGTGAGGGTGGGAGAGAGGGTCGAGATGGGGAGACAGCTCGGCACGGTAGGAGATACCGGCTCACTGACGGGTGCCAGCCTCTACTTCGAGATTCGCCAGGGCGCGGATGCCCTCAACCCATCGACCTGGCTCCGGCGACGTTGAGCCGTCGAGCCTACTCTTCGAGCAGCTCCTTGAGATTCTTGCTGCGCAGTGGATGGCGCAGCTTACGGAGCGCTTTGCCCTCGATCTGCCGGATTCTTTCGCGGGTGACGCTGAAGTACTCGCCGACTTCCTCGAGAGTGAATTCTCGTTCCTCACCGATGCCGAAGCGCATCTTCAGCACTTTCTCTTCGCGAGGTGTCAATGTGGACAAAACCTTGCGAGTCTGATCGGAGAGGTTCTTCGATAAGACAATGTCGAGTGGCGAGACCACAGCATCGTTCTCGATGAAGTCGGAGAGTGAAGAGTCCTCACCATCACCGATGGGTGTCTCCAGTGAAAGCGTTTTCTTCGCCGCTCGCAGGACATCTTTGACCTTCTCCACCGGCATGTCCATTTCCGCGCCGATCTCCTTCGGCGTAGGCTTTCTACCCCGCTGCTTGAACAGCCGCCGGGAGGTGTGGGAGACCTTACGGATGGTCTCGATCATGTGGACAGGCACGCGGATGGTCTTGCCCTTGTCGGCTATGGCGCGAGTAATTGCCTGCCGAATCCACCATGTAGCATAGGTGGAGAACTTGTAGCCTTTCTTGTAGTCGAACTTTTCCACCGCCTTCATGAGGCCGATATTGCCCTCTTGAATGAGGTCGGAGAAGGGCAATCCGTAGTTGACATACTTCTTGGCGATGGAAACGACCAGCCGCAGGTTGGCCTGTGTGAGCTCGCTCTTAGCCCACTCCATCTTGGCCTCGGAGTCCTCCACCGCTCGCAGATAGCGCCGCAGCTCGGCCCGTGTTACGAGGTGATCACGAATCAGGTCGCTGACCCGCCTCAAGTCACCGTCGCTCTCAGCGAAAGCGAATTCGGCAGCGAGGCGGCGCATCAAAACGATGCAGTCGTTGATGGTGTCGTCGGTGAGATGTAGCTGGTCCAGCTCAGAGGCGATCTTGGCCTGGGTCTCGATCAGCTCGAGCCGCACCCGCAGCTCGGTTTCCTCGCGTAGCTTGCGCTTCAGCTTCGAGCGGACCTTGGCTTGTTGCTTGCGTAGCCTTTCGACTTTCGAGAGCACTCTCAGGATCGAGCGGATGAGGGCTTTCTCGGCTTTCTCATCTTGGATCTCATCGCTTGTCGCGTCGCTGGTGATCTCCTCGAGCAGCAAACTGCTGTCGCGGATATCTTCACGTAGGTCCAGCATGTAGGCGCTCGCCACCGGGCAGTTGAGCACTGCCTTGACGATACCTTCCTGGCCTTCTTCGATCGCTCGCGCCAGCCGGATCTCACCCTCACGGTCTAGCAACGGCTTCTCGCCCATCTCGCGGAAATAGATCTTGATGGGGTCGTCGAGATCTCCGGCGCTGGGCTCGTATTCCTTGGGGCTCTTGTGATCCTCTGCCTCTTCAGTTTCTTCGAAGTCGTCTGGGCTCTCCTCGAGCACATCGATATCCATGTCCTCGAACATCGTGGTGAGATGCCGACGACTCAAGTCGGAAGAAGCCCCCGTAGGCAGCACGCCGTCGACTTCCTCGAAGGTGAGGTAGCCGCGCTTCTTCCCCTTTTCGATCAGCTGCTGTAGCTCTTCCACTTTATCGTCGCTTGCCATCGCGGTGAGGGTTAGTTAGAAGCGCGTCTGGGCATCGGGAGGATGAGCGTTGATGGATTGTGCCGTGGCCGCAGCCGCTACATGGCAACCGCCCGTAAGACCGCGGCTCGATAGCCCACCCATTGCCCTGGTACGCCCCCTGTCAGGCCAACGCGGATTCCTGCTAGAATCGCGAATAGAAAGAGAGCCCTTTCGGTGGAAAGGGCCCTGTCCCGCCGAGCACCTTTGCGCTTTCATCGGAGCAACTGATGATCGTCCCCGGTAGAGCTGGTGCTTCCGGCCATAGAGACGGCGATCTCTAACCTTGACCGCAAGACACACGCTCCCCAACCATATCGTACAACTATATGCTCTTCCTTCCATGACCGTCAACTCTTTCCCTGACCCCGCCAGCCGCGCCAACCGTGCCGATAACCACCGTCCCTCGCCGCTTGCTGCCTCTATTGCCGCAGCAATCGCCGAAGCGGGTCCCATCACCTTCGCCGCCTTCATGGAGCAGG
>JBHHYG010000120.1:0-9502 GCA_046757445.1 Acidobacteriota bacterium | reverse complement strand
CGTCACCGCGGGCCAGCTCCTCGAGAGCCACACAATAGGTAATCCCGTCCAGCCCGGCGCCCCCCCAGCGTTCTTCAATCGTCATGCCGAATAGGCCGAGCCCGCCAAGTTGGCGAAAGACGTCTTCGGGAAAGCGGGCCTGCCGGTCCCATGCGGCCGCCCGGGGAACCACCTCGGCAGCGACAAACTCGCGCACCGTCTCCCGAACCATTTGCTGGTCGGGGTTCAGTTCCCAGTCCACGGTTCTCGTTCGCCGGGTCCTTCGACGAGGTCCGGTAGCAGGTGCCGCGCGACGATCAATCTCTGCGACTCGTTGGGCCCCAGGAGGATTTCCATCACCTTGGAATCACGGTAGAGCCGTTCGACCCCCGTGGAGCGAAGCCCTCCCCTGCCGCCGAATACCTGCACGGCGCGCCGGCTAGACGCCACCGCACTGTCCGCTGCCAGCAGGCGTGCCATGGCGGCTGCCTCGGAGAACTCCACACCCGAGCTACGGCTAGCCGCGTACCAGGTCAACAACCGGGCCGCCTCGGTTTCTGTAGCACTGTCTGCCAACATCCACTGCACCGCCTGCGATTTGCTCAGCCCATCGGCTGATTCCCTCGCCACTTCAAGAGCTGCATCGAGGGCAGCCTGCGCAAGCCCAACCGACAGGGCGGCGATCGCCAGCCGACCCACGTCGAGGGCCTCAGCCAACACTGACGCCGAAGAAGTTTCCGTCGGCAGGCGATCGCCAGCAGTGACCTCGACAGCGTCGAGCGTAACGCTGGCCGTCCCGCTACCGTTCAAGCCCAGCTTGGGTTGCTCATCATCCACTCGCAGCCCAGGAGAATCAGCGGTCACCAGGAACAGCTCCTGTTCCACGGCCGCATCGGCTGAATGCCTGGCGTCAGCCTTCAGAAAGGCAGGAACCAAGAACAGGTCGGCTGCCGTTGCCCCCGTAACCGACGACAGTTCACCCTCGAGACGAGCCGCCCCGTCGTCATCAGCGACGACAACACCGACTCCTGGACCTCTCAACAATGAGCCTCCGCCATCGACCGCGAGGGTCGCCAAACGAGCACCGCTGGTCAGATCCGGCAGCAGCTCCCTCTTTTGCTCCTCGCTGCCGTAACGAGCGAGCGTCAGCGCCACCAAGCCCATGTGGCTCACCAAGACAGCGGCCACGCTAGCGCTGGCTGCGGCTACTTCCTCAACCACCACCGCCAACTCCAGCAACCCGTTGCCACTGCCACCGTACTCCGCCGGCAAGCAGTCCCCCAGCAAGCCTTGATCGGCCAGCGCCCGCAGCGCATGAGGGGGAAACTGCAAGCTGGTGTCGATGTCGGCGGCCAGGGGCAGGACAAATTCCCTGGCAGCTCCACGGGCCTTCTCGCGTAATGCTGCTTCAGAGGCAGTCAGTATCGGGTCCACGCCTCAACGCTCCATCCCGTACCAACGTCGGCCTCGGTGGCAAGCCCACCGACACCCTGAGGAGGCCGAGGGTTGCGGGCTAGCTCGCAACGCTTCCTCATTGGTTCCGCGACCACGCCAACAAGACCCATCCACAAAGATCACCGCATCCACGGTATGGAACACTATAGATTCACGAATGCCGGTCGTAGGCGCTCGTAGGCATGCTCCGGAGTTTCTGGAACCACCCTGGTCTCATTGACGGTGGTCAGGAAGTTGGCATCGCCTTCCCAGCGAGGCACGACATGCAAGTGCTGATGGTCAACCACTCCGGCCCCAGCCGCACGGCCGATGTTCATGCCGATATTAAAGCCATCCGGCCGGTATGTCTTCTGCAGAATGGCGGTGCAGGCACGAGCCAGCACCATGAGCTCCTCTAGCTGCTGGTGATCCGCTTCTTCGAAGCCGGCGACGTGGGCAAAAGGGGCGATCATCAAGTGACCGTTGTTGTAGGGATATTTGTTGATGATCACGAAGTTCAGGGCCCCGCGGTAGAGCACCAAGCGCTCCTCGTCCTCACTCTCGAGGCCGGAAACCGCCCAGCAGAACAGGCAATCGTGTTGCTGGCCACCACCGCTCACGTACTCGAGTCTCCAAGGCGCCCAGAGATGCTTCACCGTATCCCTACGAGAATTACGGACCGACGATCACGCGAACATGCATGCAGTCGATGCAGCACTCAAGAGTTTACGAGGTCGCGAAGATCTTTGCCCGGCTTGAAATAAGGAACGACTTTCGCCGGGACGGGGACCCTCTCCCCAGTCTTGGGATTTCTCCCCACGCGTGCGTTGCGGTGGCGCAGCTTGAAGGAGCCGAAGCCGCGCAGCTCGACTTTCTCTCTGCGCCGCAACGAGCCGATAACGCTTTGAAAGAAGACGTTGACGACGAGTTCAGAAGTCTTCTTGCTCAGTCGTGAGATTTCCGCTACCTCTTCAATCAGGTCGGCTTTGGTCATTCGCTACCGCCTCACCTGATGCATTCCGCCGCCAGCCAACGGCAAGTCATCCGGCTACACGTCGCTGTCGTCGGCATCTTGTTTCGCATCGTCGTCGGCCGACTCTTGGTCGACATCCTCGATACCGGAGGCAACTCCCAACTTGATCTCGCCCACGACATCACCAACCGAGATGGTGCCGTTTGTCTCGTAGGCAGTCGGCGGCTCGGAGATTTCTCGCTGCGGGGAGGCCGGCCCCGGCGAGACGTCTTTGGCGGACAAACCGATCTTGTGAGCATCAGCGTCGATCTTGAGGATCTTGACTTGCAGCGTGTCCCCAACTTTGAGCTCATCGGCCGGGTCCTTCACGTGCCGGTCGGCAATCTCGGAAACATGAACCAGTCCCTCGATACCCTCGTCGAGCTCCACGAAAGCGCCGAAGTTGGTGAGCTTGGTGACTTTACCCTGGACTAGCTCGCCGACCTGGTGGTTCTCGGCATACTTGTCCCAGATATTGGGCCGCAGCTGCTTCAGCCCGAGCGACAATCGCTGCCGTTCCGCATCGACACTGAGAACGGCCACCTCCACCTCCTGACCTTTGTGCAGGATATCGGAGGGATGCTCGATACGCTTGGTCCACGACATGTCGGAGATGTGGATGAGGCCATCGATCCCTGCTTCGATTTCGACGAAGGCGCCGAAGTCGGTCAGGTTCCTCACTCGGCCGGTGATGATGTTGCCTTCTTCGTACTTGTCGGCGATCAGACGCCAGGGATTGGGCTCAGTCTGTTTCATTCCGAGCGAGATGCGCCGGTTTTCCTCATCCACGTCAAGGATCACAACATCGACATCGTCCGCGACTTCGACCAGCTTCGAGGGATGCTTGATTCGTTTGCGCCATGACATCTCGGAGATATGCACCAAGCCCTCGACGCCCTCCTCGAGCTCGACGAAAGCGCCATAGTCGGTAAGGCTGACAACCTTTCCGCACATTCGCGATCCGGCAGGATACTTTTCGACCACGCCGACCCAAGGATCGGGCATGCGCTGCTTGTAACCGAGGGAAACTCGCTCACGATCCGGATCGAAGTTCAGGACCACCACCTCGATCACATCGCTGATCCCCACCATCTCCGAAGGATGAGATATGCGACCCCACGACATATCGGTGATATGGAGCAGCCCGTCGATGCCACCGAGGTCGACGAAGGCACCGTAGTCGGTGATGTTCTTGACCACTCCGGAGAGCACATTTCCTGGCACCAGCTTGACCAGTGTGTCTTCCTTTTGTTCCGCCCGTTCAGCCTCGAGCACTGCCTTCCGGGAAACCACTACGTTGGCGCGCCGTTTGTTGAGCTTAATGACTTTGACTCGAATCTCTTCGCCGGTCATCGCCTCGAGGTTCCGCACCGGGCGGATGTCGACTTGTGATCCAGGAAGGAAAGCGCGCACACCGATGTTGACCGCCAGCCCGCCCTTGACCCGATCGACGACGGCGCCTGTAATGATCTGATCGCTGCGATAGGCATCCTCGATCTTGCCCCAGACCTTCATCTTCTCTGCCTTCTCGCGCGAGACGACAACATTGCCCTCTTGGTCCTCCCGCCGTACCAGCAGGACCTCGACTGAATCGCCCGGCGCGACAAGGAGCGTTCCGTCTTGGTCACGGAACTCGTCGGCGTTCAGAATGCCCTCGGACTTGTAACCAATATCGATGATGACCTCGTCATCACTGACTTCAAGCACACGACCGGTCACCACGTCACCTTCGACCAGCTCCTGAAGACTCTGGTCGATCAGCTGCATCATGCTATCGGCGTCGATCTCGGCCGAGTTGCCCAGCGCCGCCAAGGCCTCCGCGAGCGTTGACTTCGAGTCGGCGCTCACCGAGGAATCGGCCGCAGTATCCTCCGGCATGTTGAATCAATCCTCCCTGAATCTTGGAAATTGCCCTCGAGCGGACACGCGGAACGCTCAATGTTACGCGGCCTTCCAGCGACTGTCAATGCAAGCACGGTGCAGACGGGAAGGGCGAAAAGAGCTGAACAGCGACAGTCGCGAGGGCGCGGGAAGGGGCGCGGGCGCAAGGCGCGCGCCGGGAGGGCACCGGAGGCGTATTTGACAATACGTCGAGGAGCCCGAGCAAGCGCAACGCAGCGAACGCGCCCCTTCCCGCGCCCGCAGCAGCAAGCCGTTGAGATATGCGGGCTAGCCTTCGCGGTGCTTACATTCGATGCCGACCTCCTCGAGCGATTGCAGCATTCTCCGTAGGCTCTCCTCCACCGTCTGATCGCCCGTCTGTATGTGAATGGCATCGCCGGCGGGACGCAGTGGAGAGACGCGTCGTCCGCGGTCGAGCCGGTCTCGCTCGCGGACGTCTGCAGCAGCGTCATCTCCTCTGTCTCCCAGCTGTGCAGCCCGCCGGGCGGTACGCTCGCTTTCAGGAGCATCGAGAAAGAACTTGCAGTCAGCGTCAGGCAAGACCACCGTGCCGATGTCTCGTCCCTCCACCACGGCGCCGTCCTTGGCCAGTTCACGCTGCTTCGGCAACAGCCAATCGCGCACCTCTTGGATAGCGGCGACAGCCGCAGCAAGGCGCCCGACCCGAGGCGCGCGCAACTGGTCGGTAACGTCGATACCGTCCACCCAAATACGAAACTCGGCGGGATCTGGCTCAACCCGTAGACGCGTGTACCGCAACAACGCCGCCACCCCACCCGGCACAGAGGCACCCACTCGATCAGCCTTCCAGGCGACGGCTCGATACATGGCACCCGTATCCACGTAGGGCAGGCTCAGGCGCTGCGCGAGCTCACGCCCCAACGTCGACTTACCGGAGCCGCTGGGACCGTCGATGGCAATGCGGGGCGGCTGCGTCACGATGACGCCCCTCGGTCCTGGCCACCGGCCGCCGGCTCCTGCGCTGGCCGCTGCCGACGCCGTCGGGCCGCATCGCGCAGGGAGTCGACCTCGTCGCCGGTGAGGTCCCGATAGGACCCCGATGGCAGGCTGCCTAGCAGCAGCGGCCCAATCGCAACCCGGATCAGTCGCTTCACCGGATTTCCGATCTCCTTGAACATGCGACGGATCTGATTCTTCTTGCCTTCGTGCAGAACCATCCGGAAGCGAGCCGTGCAGCCGGAAGATAAGGAAGATATCGCGCATGGCAAGGTACGCTGTCCGCCCAGCTCGACCCCCGCCGCCAGCTTCTGCAGATCTTCCTCCCTGGGCCACCCGCACACCGATACTTCGTACACCTTGGCCACGCCGCTGCCAGGTCGGGTGATCGCTTCCATCAGCTCGCCATCGTTGGTCAGTAACACCAAACCCTCGCTGTCAAGGTCGAGCCTGCCCGCCGGGTAGACGCGCTCGGTGATCTCCTCTCCCAGCAGATCGACCACCAGGGGCCGCCGGGTGCGGTCGCTGACGGCGCACAGAGCCCCCCGAGGCTTGTGGAGCGCCAGATAACGTCTCGTCTCCGCCAGCAACGGTCGACCATCGAGGCTGATCGTGTCGATGCGAATGTCGGCCGTTGCCCCGAGCTCACGAACGACCCGCTCATTGACCGCCACCCGGCCCGCTTCGATCAGCTTCTCGGCCTTGCGGCGCGAGGTCACTCCGGCCCGGGCGATGATCTTCTGGAGGCGTTCGACAGCCAATGCATCACCCCTCCAGCAACTCCTCGAACTCCGCCGGGGCCGGTAGCTCACTGAGATCACGCAACCCGAAGGTCAAAAGGAATTGCCGCGTAGTGCCATAGGTGAATGGCCTGCCGACAGCACGCTTGCGCCCCACGATCCGCACCAAGCCCTGATCCCGCAGGGTGCGCAGAGCCGAGGAAGGGTCGACGCCACGAACGGCTGCAATCTCGGCCGCCGTCGCCGGCTGCCGAAAGGCAACCACGGCGAGGGTCTCGAGCGCCGCAAGAGAAAGTCGTCTCCGACCCTCGATATGACGCAAGGCGCGAATCCAGGAGTCGTACCGCGGTCCTGTGGTGAGTCGGAAGCCACCCGCCACCTCGATGATCTGCAAGGCGCTGCCGGCCGCCAAAAGGCGCCGCGAGAGCGCCTCGCAGGCGAGCTCGACGGAAGACGTATCGATCTCTCCATCCAACTCCTCTTTCCCCTGCACCGCAGTCCGTTGGATCACATCGAGAATCTCGGCGCCGTTCATCGGTCCGTCCGCCGCGTACAGAATCGCCTCTACCACGGACTGTAGCCCCACACCCGGCACGGAACCGCTCACCACTTGCCGTCGCTCCCTGTCGGTCTCCGCCTGCATTTACGTCTCCGCCCCGGCCATCGCCGCGGAGGGAAAAACCATGATCTCGCCGAAACTCGTCTCTTGGAAGGCACGCACGTCACCCGAGCGAATGACCTCGAGGAGTGCCAGAAAGATAGCGATCATCTTGCGGCGCGGGGTTCCCTTGCCGAACAGCTCCCGAAAGCGAACCGGCGGGCCGGCTGCAAGCCGCCGACGAATTTCCTCCACCTGTTCAGCGACCGGATAATGCACCCGATCAACCGTGAGCAACGGCGATGGCTCCAGTCCGTCGAGCAGCTCCCGGAACGCACCGACCAGGGCAAACAGGTCGGCCTCCACCACCTCGGCCCGGTCGACTTCCACACCACCGGGCCGTTGGTCACCACGAAACCAGATGGCCGCCGCCTGCGCCTCGCGCGACCTCAGGTCCTGCGCCGCCATGCGCACTACCTGATGCTCGACGAGTTGCTGGAGCAGAGCTTCCTCTGCGGCGGCCATGTCTTCATCGGTCGTAACCGATCTGCTCGGCAGAAGAGCTTGCGCCTTCAAGCGCAACAAGCTCGCGGCCACCTCCAGGAACTCGCTGGCCGGCTCGAGATCGATGGTCTTCAGAAACTGCAGCATTTCCAGGTACTCGCCGGTGATCTGTGCCAACGGAAGCTGGCGGATCTCGACCTCGTGGGTGCGCGCAAGGTGCAGAAGGAGGTCAAGCGGGCCCTCAAATTCGCCGACGTGGACCCTGTACTGTTGGTCAATCAAACCGACCCTAGATGGTCAGCAGCATGTTGGCGATGGCCAACACGGGGCCCAAGAGTACATCCAGCGCTCCCACCCAGAGCAGCAGGATGAGAATGAGGAAGCCGTACGGCCGTAGCGACGCATAGGCCATCGCTGCACTGCCGGTAAGGAAGCGAGACAGGATCCAGGAGCCGTCGAGAGGGTAGAGCGGGATGAGGTTGAAGATGCCCAGCACCAAGTTCACCACCAGCAACTGCTGCAGCAGCGAGAACACCGGCATGGCCCAGCTGCTGCCGGTCTGCGCGGCCACCAACAAGGGCACGCCCATCAAGCGCAGCAGCACGATGGTGGCCGCCGCCTGGATGAAATTGCTGATCGGGCCCGCCGCCGCGATCCACATATGGTCCTGCTTCGGGTGCTCGAGGTTCATGGTGTTGACGGGCACCGGCTTCGCCGCCCCGAACACCACCGGCGAGCCGGCGAAAATCAGCAGGGCCGGAAAGAGCACCGTCATCATCGGGTCGATATGAACGATCGGGTTCATCGACAACCGCCCTTGTAGCCGCGCGGTGGGGTCTCCCAGGCGATCCGCGGCCCACGCATGCGCCATCTCATGAAAAGAAAGGGCGAAGGCAAAGGCAATCAGTTGAACGATGATGAGGCCGATGTTCATGATTCTTCGATGCTATACTGGAGCCTTCCCATCGTCAATTGACCGGATCCCTGAAACCCTTGCCACACTTGGATTTCGGCGAACTTCACAGACCGTGGGGATAGCACCGGCGGCGACCTGGGCGCTGGCGCGGCCGTCACCACCCGGCTCGCGCCAAGTCACTCCACCGTCCCCTCTTGCAAGTAGGCTTTCAAGCGTTTCGCCAGCCGTGCGCCAACCTCTTCGGCCAGCTCCGGAGCCGTTGCACGTCGCACCCCCGCGACAGAGCCAAAGCGGTTCAGCAGCGCCTTCCTGCGAGCGCTTCCGATGCCCGGCACCTGTTCCAGAATCGACCCTATGACCCGCCGCCTTCGCAACGCCCGATGGTAGCTGAGAGCGAACCGATGCGCCTCGTCCCGAACCCGTTGCACCAGCCGCAGGACCGGTGGATGGCGAGCCAACAAGATGGGAAGTCGCCGTCCCCGCAGATAGAGCTTCTCTTCTACCTTGGCAATGGCGGCCAGCGGCTGCGTCGGCATCCCCAGCTCCTCGAGCACTCGGGCCGCAGCATTGAGTTGACCTCTGCCGCCATCGACCAGTAAGAGGTCGGGAGGTTCCCCCTGTGCATCCACGAGCCGTCGGTAATGCCTTCTGGTCGCTTGCGCAATCGAGCGCACGTCGTCCGGCTCCAGGAGTCCTTGCAGGCGGAAGCGACGGTAACCCGACTTGTCTGCCACGCCGCCGCGGAAGCGAACCAGCCCGGCCACGGTCTCGCCAGCTTGCGTATGGGAAACGTCGACGCACTCGATGAGCTGGGGTGGGGAATCTAGGTGGAGCAGCTCCTGTAGGATCCTTGCTGCTTCGACGTCGGCACTCGGGTCGAAACGATTGGCCAGAGCCAACCTGGCATTTTCGGTCACCAGATCCAGGAGCCGCTTCTTGGCACCGCGCTGCGGCCGATGGATGCGTACGGCGCCGCCACGCAGCTGTCGCAACCAGGCAACCAGCAGTTCCTTCTCGAGCACATCGAAGGGAACGCAGATTTCCGGCGGAATCAACTGCTCGCCATCGTAGTATTGTTGCAGGAATGTGGAGAGCAGCTCCTCGTCCGGCAGCCCGCCAGCGTTGTCCCAGAAAAACTGCTTGCGCTCGACAACGATGCCCCGACGCACGAGGAAAACCTGCAGCGCCAGCTTCTCCCCCCGACGGTGAAGCGCAAACAGATCACGGTCCTGCAAGCCGGTCGTGGCCACTTTCTGCTCTCTACCCGTAAGGCGTACGCTCTCCAGCAGGTCCCGGTAATGGCCGGCGCGCTCGTATTGCTTGGCATCGGCCGCCTCGTGCATCTTGCGCTCCAGATCCGCCTTCAAATCGGCGCCGCGTCCCTCCAGGTACTGGCGTGCCTCATCGACCAGCCCTTGGTAGCGCTGCTCGGAGCACAGATCGCGCACACAAGGGGCCGC
>JBHHYG010000119.1:0-9525 GCA_046757445.1 Acidobacteriota bacterium | reverse complement strand
GCCTTCGGGCAGGAAACCGCAATTCCCTCTTGACAGGGCCTGGGTAGCCTACTTATAGTCGCGAGTGGTCTGAAGTGGATTAAAGTGGCTCACCGACCCAGGATTACGGGCAAGGCAATGGAGATCCGACCTTCATGCTGCGCGGCAACCAGCCAGCCACGGTCGATGACAAGGGCCGTATCAAGATTCCAACGACCTTCCGCGGTGCCATTCGGGAGACCTACGGTGTCGAGCTCTTCCTCACCAGCCTCACCGGCGAGAATGTCCGGGCTTACCCGCTGCCGGTGTGGACGGCTCTTGAAGAACGCGTCAACCGGATACCGGCGATGAATCCAGCCCGGCAGAAGTTGCTCGACAGGGTCAACTACTTCGGCCATGCCACCACCATGGACAAGCAGGGGCGGGTCCTCATACCGCCGCTGTTGCGAGAGAGCGCCGAGATCGCCGGCGAGGTCGTGGTGATGGGGCAAATGGACTACCTGGTGATCTGGAACCACGAGATTTTCCGTCAGCGGCTGAGCGGCGAGCCACTGACCACCGAGGACTTCCAGGCACTGGCCGACCTGGGCATTTAACATGATCGCGACGATCGTCCCCGTTCGCAAGCCGGTCAGCGCGCTGGCCATACCTTGGCCGCAGGAACTGGACGCACGCACGAATATGAAGGCAGGGCCATTACACAGGCCGGTGATGGTTGACGAAGTACTCGACCGTCTCAAGGTCCCACTTGCCGGGCTGATCGTCGATGCCACCGTCGGTGGCGGCGGCCACACCTCCGCCATCCTGGGCGCTTCGCCAGGCTCGGTGGTCATCGGCATCGACAGAGATCCGGAGGCCCTCGAGGTTGCCGAGGAGCGCCTCGAACCCTGGTCGGAAAGGGTGGAGTTGGTCTGTGCAGACTTCCGCCACCTACCCCACATCGCTTTCGAGCGGCGCTTGTGGCCCATAAGAGGGATCGTCGCCGACCTGGGCGTCTCATCCTTACAACTCGACACTGCCGAACGCGGCTTTTCCTTCCAGCGCTCCGGGCCGCTGGATATGCGCATGGACCGCAGCTCCGACCGGACGGCAGCAGATCTGGTCAATGACCTTGACGAGGAGAATTTGGCGTGCTTGCTGCGGCGTTACGGCGATGAGCGCTATGCGCACCGCATCGCCAAAGCCATCGACGCCGCTCGCCAGCGAGACCCCATCCGCACCACCGACAAGCTCGCCGAGATCGTCGCCGCCGCGGTTCCACGCGGACCGCAGCACATTCACCCCGCGACTCGAACCTTTCAGGCGCTTCGCATTGCGGTCAACAACGAGCTCGGTGGGCTATACGAATTCGTCCTCGGTGCAGCTCGCCTGCTGGCGCCACGCGGCAGGTTGGTGGTGATGACCTTCCACTCCCTGGAGGACCGTTTGGTCAAACAGGCGTTCCGGTACCTGGCCAGCGCTTGCGTTTGCCCTCCCCGACTACCGCAATGCGTTTGCTCGAAGGTCCCGGAGATCGAGATCCTTACCCCTCGTCCGCAGAGGCCGAGGATGACAGAGATCGAGGCCAACCCCCGGGCACGCAGTGCCCATCTCCGTGCACTGGAACGTTTGTGAACCGATGAGAACGTTGGCTGGAGTATCCGGAGCAAGTGGCCCCGCGGCCGAGCTAGACCATTATGAGTTGTAAACTGCCTCCCTTTACAACCCTGGCTAGCATTCGCCCCTGGCCGTCGGGGCCACGCTCCGGATTATTCGCGATCACCAGCTGGGGTAGTGGTTGAGGTGGCCCGCCCACACCGGCCAAGGGTCGTCAACGGCCCACTGATCAAGCCCCGTGAACCCAACAGGTCGGCTGACCTCTCCCGCCTGGTCGTTCTGGGCTTGCTGCTGGCTCTCCCGGCCTTCCTTTACGCCGGCCTACAGGCGCGTCTCCTTCAGCATGGCCGCACGATCGTCGCCCTCGAAGGGCAACAGGACCGGCTCGAGGAGCAGCGACAACGCCTGGAGCTCGAGCTCGCGACGCTCCGCGACCCAAGGCGCATCGTCGAGGTCGCTGGCAGGGAGTGCGGCCTCGTTCCCGTGGGGCACGATCAGATCGTCTACTTGACCCCATCGATTGAAGGTCTGGGCAAGCGACCCGGATATGTTGCCGACGCTCCGGCTAACGCCCATGGTCGTCAAAGACCTTAGGGATCAGAGGCTAGGCCGGCTACAGGGCCGACGACTGTTCTTGTTGTTGGTCGGTTGCGGCCTGTGGAGCGCCCTGCTGCTGGGACGATTGATCTATGTGCAGCTGGTGCTCCACGACCAGATGGTCGGGTACGCACGCGAGCAACAGCAACGTGTGGTCGAGCTTCCGGCCAAGCGCGGCAACCTCCTCGACAGAGCCAACAGGCTACTGGCCAGTAGCATCGACGAGACATCCATCTACGTCCATCCGAAGTTGCTGCCAAACCGGACCATGGCGGCCGCCTGGCTGGCTCCAGCTCTGGGCGTGCCTACCTCCGACCTGGTCAGCCGGCTGGAAGGCGATGGCCGCTTTGTCTGGCTGGCCCGCAAAGCACCGCCGGCAGTTGTCGAGGCCGTTCGTAAGGTCGTCTCTGCCCACCGCTTGCATCTGTCGGTCGGTTTCATCAAAGAAAGCAAGCGCTACTATCCGAACCGCACGCTGGCGGCCCAAGTTCTCGGTTATGTGGATGTCGACAACCGCGGACAAGCAGGAGTGGAGTACTCGTTTGATGAGATCATCCGTGGCCAGCCCGGTCGGTGGCTGGTCTGGAGAGATGGCGCCGATCAGCCTGTCGATCCCGATGGGTTGATGCGTCGCGACCCGACCCCCGGTCGCGACCTCGGTTTGACCATCGATGCCATCATACAGACGGCTGCCGAATCGGCCCTGGAGCGCGCTGTCCGCGAGCACCAGGCCGCCGGCGGCAGCGTCGTGGTCATGGATCCCCGAACAGGGGCCATACTCGCCCTCGCCTCCTACCCAACCTTCAACCCCAACGTCCACGACAAGGCCTTGCTAACCCAGTCGCACAACCAGCCGATCATGTATGCCTACGAGCCCGGCTCCACATTCAAGATGTTCACGGCGGCCGCGGCGTTTCAAGAGGGCCTGGTCGACGAGAAAGAGCCGATCGACTGTCAGGGAGGCACTCTCCGGGTCGCCAACCACCTCTACCACGACTGGCGTCCCGGCTTCGAGACCATGCCGTTCCGAGAAGTGCTGGTGAACTCCAGCAATGTGGGAATGATCAAGGTGGGGCTTCGACTGACGCCGGATCGCTTTCTCGGCTGGCTGAGGCAGTTCGGCTTCGGCGAGGTCACCGGCATCGACTTGCCGGGGGAGGCCACCGGCATTCTGCGGGCGACGGATCGCTGGTCAAGCCTGTCGCAAAGCTCGATGGTGATCGGCCAGGAAGTTTCGGTTACGCCCTTGCAGCTGGCTACGGCTGCTTCTGCCGTGGCCAACGGCGGGAGGCTGATGCAACCCTACGTCGTTGGCCGCATTCTGGATGAAGACGGCCATATCGTGCAGGAACGCAAGCCGCGAGCACGGCGGCAGGTGATCGATGCCGAGATCGCCCATCGGTTGAACGGCGTCCTCGAAGGCGTTGTCTCTGGAAGCTCCGCCACCGCCACGGCGGCGGCCATTCCCGGATTTCGCGTCGCCGGCAAAACCGGGACGGCGCAGAAGATCGGCCCGGATGGGCGATATAGCCAATATGTCGCCTCGTTTCTGGGAATTCTACCGGCCACCAACCCACGGCTCGTCGTGCTGGTCATGATCGAAGCACCCACGCGGGGCTATTATGGGAGTCACGTGGCGGCGCCGGCCTTCCGCACCATCGCCGATACAGCGATTCGTACCCTACGTATCCCTCCGGATGCGCCGGTGCCCGAGATGCTGGTCGACGGCGCGAGCTAGCGGCAGCACGGTAGCCGACAATCTCAAGACTACACCCGGCCAGCCAGGTAGCTGCCGAGTTGAGGAGGCAATACAGGGCGGGGATGTGAGGGAGGCCATGCCGACAGGGATCTCCCTGGCGACCCTGCTTTCGGGATGCGAGGCCAGGTACTGGGGTCCGAGCGACGAACCGGTCACCGGCCTGGCCTACGACTCCCGGCAGGTGATCCAGGGTCAGGCCTTTGTAGCCATTCCGGGCTTCGTCCACGACGGCACCTCATTCGCCAGCGAGGCGATCGACGGTGGCGCCGTCGCCGTCGTCGCCGAAGTGGGACCGGAGGCGGTACCCCTACTTCAGCCTCCTCGTACCTGGGCCAGGGTCGGGGATGCCCGCCTGGCACTCGCCCGCATGGCCTGCTGCTTCTACGAGAACCCGAGCCACCAGCTCACGGTCGTAGGGGTCACCGGCACCGACGGTAAGACCACGGTCACTGCGTTGCTCGAGGCGATGCTCGCGGAACGTGGTCCATGTGGCCGCTGGAGCACAACCGCGGTACGTATCGGCGGCCGCCATCGCGCTGCCGAGCGCACGACGCCGGAAGCGCCGGATCTCCAGCGGGCTCTATGGGAGATGGTCGGGGTCGGCTGCTGGGCAGCGGCCATCGAGGTCTCCTCCCACGCTCTGGTTCTACAGCGGGTAGCGGGAACGCGCTTCGGGGCGGCGATCTTCACCAATCTGAGCCCCGATCATTTGGATTTCCACCAAGGACTAGAAGATTACCTCAACGCCAAGGCGGGGCTATTCGAGTCGTTGCGAGAAGAGTCGATTGCGGTGCTCAACGCCGGTGACCCTGTAGCTTCGGCCCTGGCAAAGCGCACACCGGCCAGGGTCGTGGGCTACGGATGGGATGCGGTAACGACGGTGCCGACTGCGTATTCGATTCGCCAGTGGTCGACGACAAAGACCGGCAGCAAGCTACTCCTGGAGACGCCTCAGGGCGCTCTGACGCTGCGCTCGCCGCTCTTCGGCAGGGCCAACGCCGAGAACCTTGCGGCGGCAACGGCGGCGGCCATGGAGCTCGGCTGCTCCCCCGCACAGGTGGTGCGCGCCGCGGCCTCGTTCGCGGGCGTCAGGGGTCGATTGCAAACGCTTCAGGCAGGCCAGCCATTCACCGTGCTGGTCGATTATGCGCACACCCCTGGTGCCCTTCGGGCTGCTTTGGCAGCCAGCCGTGACCTGACACCCCACGGTCGCCTCATCGTCGTCTTTGGCTGTGGGGGAGATCGCGACCCTAGTAAGAGGCCGGTCATGGGTCGCGTTGCCGCCGGCGCCGCCGAGCAGGTGCTGATTACCACTGACAATCCCCGCAGTGAAGATCCCGAAGCCATCATCGGGGAGATCGCGGCTGGCATCCCGCCGAGCACCGCTGCAACTGTCGAGCGCCAGCCCGACCGCCGGCGCGCTATCGAGCGAGCGCTCAGCTTGGCCGACCCCGGTGATTGCGTGCTCATTGCCGGCAAAGGACATGAGACCGAGCAGCTCTTCGCCGACCGCGCGATCGCCTTCGATGACCTGCAGGTGGCCCAGAAATGGCTGGCAAGCCGATTCGGCGAGGACAGCCAGGGCGGTGGAGTCGATCGATGATTCCTCTCACTACCGATGAGCTTGCGACCGCGGTCAACGGGCATTGCTCGTGCGGCGGCAAGGGAACCATCGAGGAGATCACCATCGATTCACGCCGTGTGACCCCGGGCGCCTGCTTCTTCGCCATCACCGGCAGCCGCACCGACGGCCATCGCTATCTGGCTGAGGCGCTGGCGGCGGGAGCCCGGACATTGGTCCTGCATCAGCGACCGGGCAAGGATCTACGGCGGGCGGCGGCAGACGCCTGTCTCATTCGGGTGGAGGACACCACCAAGGCGTTGCAGGCAACCGCAGCCTACGTTCGCGACCAGGTAGGGCCACGTGTGCTGGCGATCACGGGAAGCATGGGCAAGACCACCACCAAGGACCTCGCCGCCGAGCTGCTGCGGGAAAGATGGAAGACTCACGCCACTCTGGGGAATCTCAACAACCAATGGGGATTACCCCTCTCGCTGCTGGGATTGCAGCCAGGGCACCGAATCATGGTGGCGGAGCTCGCCATGAGCCGTACAGGAGAGATCGGCGAGCTCGCTCGCTTGGCAGCGCCCGAGATCGGATTGATCACCAATATAGGACCGGTCCATATGGCCTTCTTCGACAACCTCGAGGCGGTGGCGTCGGCGAAGGCAGAGCTTGCCGAGGCCTTACCCCCCACCGGCACCTTGATCGTCAATGCTGATGATCTCCGCACCATGGCGATCGCTGAGCGTTTCGCTGGCAGCGTACAGCGCGTCCTCCTCTTCGGCCGCGGGCGGCGGTCGACGGTGCGAGCCGAAGACGTCCAGCAGCAGGCGGGCGGCTGGCAGCTGAAGCTGGTGCTGCCGGAGCAGTCACCCGTGCGACTCCAGTTGCACCTGCCCGGTGAGCATTCGCTGGCAAACTTTCTCGCTGCTGCGGCCGCGGCTCACTCCCTCGGCTTGCCTGCAAAGGCCATTGCCGGGAAGGCGCCCGACTTGACGCTACCTTCGAATCGGGGCCAGGTGCGAAGGCTTGCCAGTGGCGTCACGCTCATCGACGACAGCTACAACGCCAGCCCCATGGCGATGATGCGCGCCCTCGACACCCTCGCGGGCATGCCCGCCGTTGGCCGACGGGTGATGGTAGCTGGCGACATGCTGGAGCTCGGCTCCTGGAGCGAGAGGTCCCACCGGCAAATCGGCGCTCACGCCGCCCAACTAGGCATCGACCTCATCGTAGCCGTCGGCCAATATGCCGAGGTGGTAGCCGGCGGTGCCGAGGCCGCGGGACTCGCGAAGGAGGCAATCTCCTACTTTGGCACCGCCGAGGAAGCGGGCGCCACCCTCGCGCACCGACTAGAAGCGGGAGACCTGGTGCTGGTAAAGGGCTCACGAGCCCTACGTATGGAGCGCGTCGTCGAGACCCTGGCGGCCGCCGATGCCGGTAACGGGAGCGTACCGAGCGAGCCTGGCCGCCGCAGCGCAGTGGAGGGCTGAGATGCTCTACGAGTTCCTCGCTCCCCTGGCTGACTTTTGGTCTCCCTTCAACGTCTTCCGCTACATCACCTTCCGTACCGCGAGCAGCGCCCTCACCGCCCTGGTGATCACCCTTGCCGCTGCGCCCTGGCTGATCGGCAAGCTCCAGGCCAAGCAGGTCGGCCAGCGCATCCGCAGCGATGGCCCGCCCAAGCACTCTGCCAAGGCCGGAACACCGACGATGGGGGGCCTGCTGCTGGTTGCCGCCGTAGTCATCAGCACCGTTTGCTGGATGGACCTCCGGAATCGGTTCGTATGGCTGGCGCTGGCCAGCATGGTCGCCTTTGCTTGCCTGGGATTCCTGGATGATTATCTCGATGTGCTCCACACACGCCGCAGAGGCCTGACCGTTCGCGCCAAGTTTCTCGGCGAGCTATTGATCGGCCTGCTGCTCGGAGGTGTTCTGCTCGCCCTCGCCTTCAGAGGTGTGTTCACCACGCAGCTCGCCTTTCCCTTCTTCAAGGAGCTATCGCCGCTGCTGGGCTGGTGGTATCTGGTGTTGGCCATCCTGGTGCTGGTCGCAACGTCCAATGCCGTCAACCTCACGGATGGACTCGATGGCCTGGCCACCGGCTCGGTATTGGTTGCCTCGGCAACCTACACTGTCTTCGCCTACTTGGCCGGCCACGCCCGCATCGCCGACTATCTGAACATCATCTATGTGCGTGACGTCGGCGAGGTGACGGTGTTTTGTGGTGCCATGGTCGGGGCCTGCCTCGGCTTTCTCTGGTTCAACTGCTTCCCGGCTCAAGTTTTCATGGGAGACACCGGCTCACTCGCCCTGGGCGGTGCAATCGGTACAGTGGCATTGCTGATCAAGCAGGAACTGGCCTTACTGCTGGTCGGTGGCATTTTCGTCATCGAGGCCTTATCAGTGATCCTACAAGTGACCTTCTTCCGCCTCACTGGTCGCCGGCCCCTGCGCATGGCACCGCTTCATCACCATTTCGAGATGAGCGGTTGGAGCGAGCCGAAAGTCATCGTGCGATTCTGGATTCTGGCGATTTTCTTTGCCCTGTTGTCGCTGGCAACGCTGAAGCTGCGATGAAAGATACGGAGTGGGCGGACAAGACGGTAGTCGTCATTGGCGCCGGGCGCAGCGGCAAGGCAGCTTCTCATTTGCTGCTGGATCTCGGTGCTCGGGTCATCGTCACCGACCTGCGCCCCTCTCAGCAGCTGGACGGAATTGACTCGCTGGTGGAGCGGGGCGCCACAGTAGCCTTGGGAGACCACCCGGAGAACCTGTGGAGGAACGCTGCTGCGGCCATTATCTCACCGGGCATCGCCCTCTCCTCGCCACCGGCACAGTCGGCCCTTCACCGAGGCGTGCCTGTGTTGGCGGAAATCGAGCTCGCCGCCCCGTTCATCGACGCCCCGGTCATCGGCATCACCGGTTCCAACGGCAAGAGTACAGTCACGTCCATGGTTGGTGACATCTTGCAAGCCGGCGGCCTGGCGCCAGCAGTCTGCGGCAATATCGGCCTGGCTTTGAGCTTTGCAGTGCGTCAACAACTCAACCGAAAAGCAGTGTTTCAGGCCTACGTGGTGGAGCTCTCCTCCTTTCAGTGCGAGGCGATCGACCACTTTCATCCACATCTGGCGGCGATTCTCAACCTCACCGCTGATCATCTCGATCGGCACGGCACCTTCGACAGCTACACCGGTGCAAAGCTGCGTCTGCTGAAAAACTGCACCGTCGACGACTGGTTTGTTTACAACCAGGACGACGGAACGCTCAGGGAACGCCTGCCGGCGACGCCAGCCCGCAGGGTACCGTTTTCCCACCGCCCGCCGCAGGCCTCGGGTAAGGCGGCATGGGTCGATGAAGGGAAGCTCTGGTGGTGCGATGGGGACGGTCCCCGCAGGCAGGTGATGCCGGTCACTGAGCTGAACGTAATCGGCCCTCACAACCAGGAAAATGCCTGTGCCGCCGCTGCCCTCGGAGCCCTTGCCGGGGTGCCACTGAAAAAGATAGCCGCAGCGCTTTCCGGCTTCAAAGGCCTCGAGCACCGGATGGAAGCCTGCGGCGAGATCCGCGGGGTGCGATGCATCAATGACTCCAAGGCCACCAACGTCGATTCAACGATGGCAGCGCTGGCAGGATTCCACAGCGGCGTCTGGCTGATCCTCGGCGGCCGCGATAAGGGAGCCGACTTTCAGCGGCTACGGGCCTCGGTAGCCGAACGGGTGGACCGTGTCTTGCTGATTGGCGAGGCGACCGACAAGATCGCCACTGCCTTGCACGGCAGCGTGCCGCTGGTGCGTTGTGAAACTCTGGAGCGTGCAGTGTCCAACGCCCTGGCGTCCGCTGATGTCGGCGACGTGCTACTGCTCTCACCCGCCTGTACCTCCTTCGATCAGTACGCCAGCTTCGAAGCCCGTGGCAACCATTTCAAGAGGCTGGTGACCTCCCGCCGTCCCGCCGCTCGTGGCGGCCAGGAGCAGACCGCTGTCACCACGGGGGATCGCTAACATGGCCAGTCGCTGGCTTGCCGTCG
>JBHHYG010000118.1:0-9525 GCA_046757445.1 Acidobacteriota bacterium | reverse complement strand
GAAGTCGATGCCTGGCGGTGGGAGCGCGACCGAGGCCTCTGCTAGGGTGGGGGAGGGAGGTGATCGCCATGGCGATCCCTGGGAGAGGATGTGTGTGGGGCCTGTTGGCGGCCGTGTGGGTCTTTTCGGCGTCCTCTGTCCCGCCAGCGGCCAAGGCCAACTCTGCGAGCGCGTCCCGGAGATCGGCCGTGGCGCGAGCCGTCGCCGGGCAGTCCGAGGATGCTCTGCGCCAAGCCCTCTACGGCATCGTGCAACGGGATCGCGCCACGCGGGAGAGGTCGGCCCGGTTTCTCAGCCGCCGGGGAGAGAGGGATGCGATTCCGGCGTTGATCGATGCGCTGAGGTACCGGCCCTTTCGCACCGCGGCGCTGTTGGACGCGCTGCGCAGCTTGTCGGGAGAGGATTTCGGTAGCGGCTACGAGCCGTGGGCCGAATGGATGGTGCGGGCGGAGGTGCGGGGACCGTCCATCTACCGGCGCTGGAAGGCCGATTTTCTCGCCCGCCTCGACCTTCGCTTTGGCGACCTCCTCGACCCCGCCCGCCCTCACACCATCGCCTATGAAGAAATCCGCTGGGGCGGGGTGAGAGCCGAGGGCATCCCGTCACTGGATGAGCCGCGCGTGGTACCGGCCGCGCAGGCCGGCTATCTGAGCGCGGACGAGCTGGTCTTCGGGGCGGTGATGTCGCCCGAGGCAGCAGCATCGAGCCGAAAGTCGAGCAAGGTTGGAGGCTCGGTGGGCCGCGACGCAGGCCAGCTGCCGGCGGCGGCGCGTGCCTACCCCCTCAGAATCCTCGACTGGCACGAGCTGACCAACGACACGCTCGGAAGTGTGCCGGTAGCGCTCTCCTACTGTACCCTGTGCGGCTCGGGAATCCTCTTCGACCGTCGTGTCGGGGATCGCCTGTTCACTTTCGCGACCAGCGGTCTGCTCTACCGCTCCAACAAGCTGATGTTCGACCGTCAGACCGAGACCCTGTGGTCGAATCTCACCGGCGAGCCGGTCGTCGGGCCGCTGGTCGGCGAAGGGATCCGGCTGCGGGTGCTGCCGCTGGTGGTGACCACCTGGGGGGCCTGGAAGCAGCAACACCCCGAAACCACGGTGTTGAGCCTGGAGACCGGCTACGAGCGCGACTACACGCCTGGGCAGCCCTACGGAGAGTACTTTGCCAGTCCCGCGACGATGTTTCCGGTCGGCGTCAGGGACGAAAGGTTGTCGCCGAAGGCCTGGGTCTACGGCATCCGGATCGGGGAGGCGGCGGTGGCTTTCGAGCTGTCGGCGCTGCAGACCGCCGGTGTCGTCAACACCGTCGTCGGCGGCAAGGGGGTGGTGCTGGTGACCGGCGCGGGCCGGGCCGTACGGGCTTACCTGCGCGGCGACAGAACCTTCTTGCCGGCGGGGCGCCAGGAGGGCGGTATCGTCGCCCAGGAAGAGCAAGCCGCCGTGCCGGCCGGTCCCACCGTCAAGCTGGTGGCATCGGATGGCACGCGCTGGCGGCTCACCGACCTGGCGTTGACGGAGGAAAGAGGCAGCGATCGGCTCCAGCGATTGCCCGGCCACCTGGCATACTGGTTCGGTTGGTATGCCTTCTTTCCGGCGACCGAGCTGTGGCAAGGAGAATGAAGACCTGGGGAAACGTACCGGGGCTAGGCTCCTCTCTGCCTCAGGGAATCGAGGAGCGCCGCGAGGGCGGCCGAACACTCGACGGGATAGGGGACCGGATCCCGCAGGCGCCGCACCTCTTCGGGTGTAGCGGCGAGCTGCTTGGCGGCTCGCTGCTGCAGCGCGTCGAGCGCCGGAGGATCCCCGAGCGGCTGGCCGTCGCGCATGGCCGGCAGCAGCAGTGGCTCTCCCTCGAGCCGCTCCCCGACCAGCCCGATGGTATCGCGGGCGAAGCGGCCTGATCCGTCGCCCAGCCGCCACACTTGCTTGCGGCCGGGAAGGGTCGTCTTACCGGTGCTCAACTTGATCACCGGCTTTTCCTCGCCCGCCGCATCAGCGTAGGCGACCAGCTTGTAGGTACTATCGAGAGACGGTGCGTCGCCGCTGGTGCCGAGCTCGGTGCCGACGCCGAAGGCGTCGACCTCGGCGCCAGCGGCCAACAGCCTGTGGATCTCGTGCTCGTCGAGACCGCCGCTGGCGAAGATCTTGGTATCTTGCAGGCCGGCCTCGTCGAGGATCGCTCGCACCTTCCGGCTCAGGACCACGAGATCGCCGCTGTCGAGGCGGACGGCGGCCAGCTTCCGACCCTTGGCCGCTAGGGCGCTGGCGGCGCGCACCGCCATGCGGGCGCCGGCCATCGTGTCGTAGGTGTCGATCAGCAGCGTCGGATCACCGGGGTAGGAGCGCGCAAAGGCGGCGAAGGCCTCCTCCTCGCTGGCGTGAAACATGATGAACGAGTGCGCCATGGTGCCATAGGTGGTGAGGCCGAAGCGCTCTCCCGCCAGCACGTTGGAGGTGCCGACGCAGCCGCCGATGTACGCCGCCCGCGCTGCCAGCAATCCCGCCTGCGGGCCGTGGTCGCGGCGGGGGGAGAAATCCACCACCTGCCGCCTGTCGGCGGCGCCGACGATGCGCGCCGCCTTGCTGGCGATCATGGTCTGGAAGGTGAGCGTCGTCAGCAGGTAGGTCTCGACGATCTGCGCCTCGATGATCGGTGCCGTCGCCCGCAGCAGCGGCGCGGGGGGAAAAGCGACGGTGCCCTCCGGCATGGCATCGATCGAGCCGCTGAAGCGCAGCTCCGACAGGTAGTCGAGGAAGTCCGAGCGGAAATGCCCGCTGCGCGCCAGATAGGCGAGTGCCTCGGGTGTGAAGCGCAGGTCGCGCAGGTAGGCCAGTGCTTGCTCGAGGCCGGCCACCACCAGGAAGCCCCGCTCGGGCGGCAGCTGGCGGATGTTGAGGTCGAAGGTGGCGGTGCGGCCGGCAGCACCGCCGGCGAAATAGGCCGCCGCCATGGTCAGCTCGTACAGATCGGTGGACAGCGCCAGCCGCTCGGGGGTGATGAGGCCGTGTTTCATCTCGGCCCCATCATACCCAGCGACGCTCAGGGATGCTCTTTGGCTGACCTCGGCCGTGCACGCGAGCGGCACAACCTTGGGTTGCGGCCGACCTCGCTCGCGCATTGCAGGTGGTCTCCTGCAAGCTGCCCAGCGGGCCTGAAATCGGAGTCGAGTATTGACTTTAGGGACATAAGATGATATTAAGAGTATGTTAGGTGGTTATCCCGTTTACCTCCTTCCCAGCCGCCAAAGGAGGCAGCCATGAGAATCTCAGCCTTGAGGTTCATTGGAGGAGCTGTTGGGCCGCTCTTGCTGGCCCTCGTGTGGGTCCTGGTGCCCGTCTCCCAGCCGGCCGAGGCGATCCCCGCCTTCGCCCGCAAGTACGAGCTACCTTGCACCCAGTGCCATAGCGCCTGGCCGAAGCTCAACGCCTACGGCCGCGACTTCAAGATGAACGGCTACCGGATTCCGGGAGAGGCCGAGGAGCCGGGAGAGTTCAACCAGGAGATCAGCGATCTGCTGGTCCTCGGCAAGAACTTCCCCATCACCGGGCGCCTGGTCATGCGACCCTTCGACAAGAAGAAGAACAAGCGCTTCAAGGTGCGCTCGCTGCACGAGATGGAGGTGATTATCGCCGGCCGGGTCTACAAGAACGTCTCCACCTGGCTGGAGTTCGAGGGCGAGGACGAGGAGAACTTCAATCTCACCACCGAGACCGGGGTGATCGGCTGGCACCCGCGCAAGGGGGCGAACTTCGTGCTCGGCTGGGCCTCGCCATTCTGGGCTGACCCCTTCGATACTCTGGCCGACGGCGGCCGCCGTATGACCCGGGCGCACAAGGGGCCTCTCGATCTGAAGCTCTCCGCCCGCGAGCCCCTGCGCAAGCAGAGCCAGTGGTTCGGCTTCTACGGCCGCGGCCTCGAAGACAGGGTCTTCTACCTGGGTGGTGTCAGCTCCGGTGCCAACGATCCCGAAGGCGAGGATGCTCGGGACGGCTTCGGTCGCGTCATGGTGGAGGCCGCGCCCGGCGTCTACGTGGGCGGGTTCGCGCTGGCCGGTTCCAACGAGACGCAGGCGCGAGACCTCGACTTCAGCCGCACCGGCATCGACTTTCAGATCGAGCAGGGCAACCTCAACCTCTACGGCATGATCATGCGAGCCAACGACGACCTGCTTGCCGGGGGCGACGAGAGCGAGACGGTCGGCTACGTGCAGGGCTTCTACACCATCCCGATGCACGACAAGCGGATGATCGTGCCGCTGGTGCGGCTGGAGCTGCTCAACTCGGTCACCGGCGGCACCACCAACATCGCCGCCAACCTCAACTACTACTTCGCGCAAAACGGCAAGATCTACTTCGAGTGGTTCCAGAACGTCGACACGCCGGCGGGGTTACGCAAGAACAATCGCGGCACCCTGCAGCTGGACTTCGTCTTCTAGGAAGGAGGCGGCAAGGGCCTCGGGGCTCGCCGGTTGCGGCAAGAGCCGGTGAGCCCGTGGCCTGTTCTCTCGAGTAGAGTTTGGCAGCAAGGCTCGGGCGATACATACTGATCGTGGAGAGCCGGGGGCCGCGGTGCGGCTCCTCGGAAGAAGTGACAAGGAGGGGGCATGAGGCTCCAACATTCGGGATCGTGGATTTGGCTGTCGATCACCGCGCTGTGCACCCTGTCGCTGGCGGTCCTGGTGGTGGCGGGCGAGATGAGCGCGGAAGCTCGCACTGGACCGCGGAGCTCCGTCGGCGTTCCGATCGTCGCCGTCCGTACGGGTTCTTCCTCCGCGGCCGGTGGTTCCACAACCCTCCCGGAGGAATTCTCCTACATCGGCTCGAAAAAATGCCGCGCTTGCCATTTGAAAGAATACCGGGCTTGGCAGAAGTCCCTGCATGCGCAGGTCTTCAACCTCCTTAAACCCGGTGAGCGCGCAGACCGCAAGCAGCTCGCCGGCCTCGATCCGAACAAGGACTACACGACCGATACCGTCTGCCTCGAGTGCCATACCGTCGGCTTCGGTCAGCCCAGCGGCTTCAAGAGCATCAAGGCCTCGAAGGACCTCGCCGGAGTCGGTTGCGAGGCCTGCCACGGCCCCGGCAGCGGGTACTCCAAGGACGGGGTGATGGGGTTGAAGAACCGCAACCACTCCTTCGAGCAGGTCATCGCCAAGGGACTCGTCTATCCGCCTGACGCCGAGGTCTGCCAGCGCTGCCACAACGAGCGTAGCCCCTTCAACCCCAGCGTCGATGCCAAGTACGTCTTCGAGTACACGCGCGACAAGGTCGAGAAAGGAACCCACCAGCACCTGCAGCTGAAGTACAAGCACGGGCCGCTGCCGGCCGGGGTGATGTTCCAGAAGCAGTCACCGCAGTAGTCGCTCGGTCGCCGACCATCTCGGCTATCCCGCATTTCTCATCGCCCTCCCGGCGCGCGCCTTGCACCCGCGGGCCTCTCCGCGCCCTCGCCACGAAGCGCGATGAGAAATGCGGGCTATGCTATGCTGGGCACCGGTTCGGCTTCTTCTGCCGCGATCGCCTCGTCGACCGGCGGGAAAGCCTTCAGGAAGGCCAGGTAGACGAGGCCGAAGGCGGCCAGGAAGCCGAGGGTGATGGTCACCTCGAGCAGGCCGAAGGTGGCTTCTGCCGGCTCCATCAGCGAAGGGACGATGAGCAGATAGCGCTCCGCCCACAGGCTCGCAACGATCAGCGAGGCGATGCTGGTCAGCATCCAGGGGGTGCGCTTGGGGGCGCGAGCCAGCAGCAGCACGAAGGGCACGACAAAGGCAAGGGTCAGTACGGACCAGCTCAGTGCGAGCCAGGGTTGATCGTGGATGCGCTGAATGAGAAACGAGGTCTCCTCGGGGATGTTGCCGTACCAGATGACCAGGAACTGCGACCAGAAGAAGTCCCCGCCGACCATACAGAAGGCGAAGATGAGCTTGCCCAGGTCGTGAAGGTGGTCGGCGGTGATTGACTGCTGTAGGCCGAAGGCTCGACGGGCCCAGACGGCGATGATGGCCAGGGCGGCGAGCCCGAGATAGAGGGCGACGATGAAGTTGTAGGCACCGAACAGCGAGCTGTACCAGTGCGGCGACAGCGACATGACCAGATCCCCGGCCAGCAACGAGAAGACCAGCGCGAAGACGGCGACGAGGCCGACAGCCAGCGCCCCGATGCGCCCTCTCGACCGTTCCCGTTCCATCTCGAGGCCACGAAAATTGTGCGTCAGCAGGGTGTAGATATCCTCGGCCCATCCTCCTACTCGACCGCGCAACAGCCAGGCCTGCGGCCGCAAGGACTGGTAGACGAGCGCCAAGCTGAGGGCGAACAGCAGCAACAGGCCGACCCCGTCGCGTACCACCAGGAAGGTGAAGTTCAGCCACAGGGCCTTCTCCGGAATAGGATGCGTGACCCACGGAAAAAGCACCGTCCGGCCGAACGGCAATAACAAGAACAACAAGAAGGAGATCGGCAGAAAGGCCACCATTCCTTCCGCCAGGCGCTGGAAGGGCCGGCCCCAGCGCGACCGCGTCAGCACCAGTATGGCCAGGAACACCGCCCCCGACTGCGCGATGGCAGTGAAGAAAAGGAAGTTGATCAGGTAGGCCTGCCAGGCCCGCAGTGGCGCGGTGCTGAACACCCCCACCGCGAACGCCACCACGCCCACCGCCAGCAGCAACCACAGCAGACGAAAATGCCAGGGAGAGATCCGCAGCGTACCGGCCGTGCTCTGGCGACGGTTCGATGGATGAAAGGCCGCTGAATTGCTCATCGCTTGGCAGGCAGGGTGCGCAGGTAGTCGACCAGCTCCCAGCGCTCACGGGGATCGAGATCGGTGCCGTAGGCGGGCATGCTGATGCCGCCGTGGCGGATGATGCTGTACAGGTAGCCGTCGGAAACGTCCGACCCCACCAACTCGGCGAGGTCGCCCAGCTCTCCCAGCTCCTTGAGCAGCACGCCCTTTCCCTTGCCATCGGCCCCGTGACAGGGGGCGCAGTGGTCGGCGAATAGGGCTCGTCCCCGCTCGATCGAAGCCGCATCCGAGGGCACGGGGTTCTCCAGGCTCTCGAAGACCTCCTGGTCCTCGGCGGAGGGTTCCAGGCCGCCGCTGGGAACGCTGCCGGCGACGGGAACGTCGGCGCGCTCACCGGCATCGATCCGCACCTGGTGCCGCATGTCGTTCTTGCCGCAGGCCGCCGTCACCATCACCAGCACGGCGGCGGCCGCCAGCGCCAGACGTTTCGACACCTGCCGGCCGGGCACGATCATCCTACCGGCTCCTGGTCCTCGCGGCTGCCGCCGACCTCGCCGGGCCCGTGGATCCTCTCGGCACCGGCCTGGCGCAACAGCGTGGCGACGGTCTCGTGGAGCTCCTCGGGACAGGTCACTCTGAGGGCAAAGCGATCGACCGACATACACGGCTCGTAGCCGGCCGTCCCGCGGCGCCCGGGCAGGTGGGAGAGCAACAGGAAGCCCACGGCGGTGGCAAAGGCGCCGAAGAGAATGGTGAGCTCGAAGGCGATCACCAGGAACGGCGGCAACGACACCACCGGCTTGCCGCCGGTGATCGTACCCCAGCTCGTGGCGCTCCAGATGGTCAGCCACATTCCCGCCGTGCCGCCGGCGACGCCGCCGGCAAGGGAAAACCAACGTACGCCGCTGGTGGTCTCGCTCACCGCCTCGGCGATCTCCGCGGTCATCACCGGAGCGTAGGCGGTCAGCGCGTAGCCTTCGGATCGCAGGTGCCGGGCCGCGCTGGCCAGCCGGCCGGGGTTGTCGAAAATGCCCCACACCTCGGTCTCAGCGGCCATCAAGCCGCCTCCGCCGCTTCTTCCAGCAGCAACTCCTTGACCTCGGTGATGGAGACCGCCGGGAAGAGCTTGATGAAGATCAAGAACCAGGTGAAAAACCAGCCCAGGCTGCCCAGCGAGATGCCGTACTCTACCCAGCTCGGGTGGTAGGCCCCCCAGGCGTAAGGGATGTACTCGTGCGCCAGCGAGCCGACGATGATGACGAAGCGCTCGAACCACATGCCGACGTTCACCAGAATGCCGATCACCAGGAGGGAAATGAGGTTGCGGCGCACCGGCCGGGCGAGGAAGGCCAATGGTAGGGCCGAGTTGCACAACACCATGATCCAGAAGGCCGGCGCGTAGTCGCCGAGAGCGCGGTAGACAAACGTCGCCCGCTCGAAAATGTTGCCGCTGTACCAGGCGATGAAGAACTCGGTGATGTAGGCGTAGCCGACGATCAGACCGGTGAAGATGATCAGCTTGGCGAGGCTCTCGAAATGGTCGCGGGTGATGTAGCGCTCGAGGCGAAAGACATGGCGTAGCGGAATCAGCAGGGTCAATACCATGGCCAGGCCGGAGTGGATCGCTCCGGCGACGAAGTAGGGGGCGAAGATGGTGGAATGCCAGCCGGGCACGATCGACATGGCGAAGTCCCAGGAGACGATGCTGTGCACCGAGACCACCAGGGGAGTGGCGAGGGCGGCGAGGAAAAGGTAAGCGGGCCGGTAGTGCCTCCACTGCCGGTCGTTGCCCTCCCAGCCCAGTGACAGCCAGCTGTAGAAGCGGTGCCGCCAGCCCGCAGCCCGGTCCCGCACGGCGGCAAGATCGGGCAACAGACCGAGGTAGAGGAACAAGGCGCTGACCAGAAAGTAGGTCATCACGGCGATGACATCCCACATCAGCGGCGAGCGGAAATTGGGCCACAGGTAGCGCTGGTTGGGGTAGGGCAGCAGCCAGTACCACCTCCAGGCCCTACCCAGGTGGATGATCGGATAGAGCCCCGCGGTCATCACCGCGAACAAGGTCATCGCCTCGGCGCTGCGGAAGATGGCGTTGCGCCAGCGCACGCGCATGAGAAAGAGGATCGCCGACAGCAAAGTTCCGGAGTGGGCGATACCGACCCAGAAGACGAAGTTGGTGATGTAGACCCCCCACATCACCGGGTGGCTGAGGCCGGCGACCCCCATGCCGGTCTCGATCTGGTACCACCAGCAATAGGCACCCCAAACGAGCGCCGACACCGACAGGGCGAGCAGCAGGAAGTAGCCGCGCGACGGACGCCACAGGGTCTCGACGATGTCGTCGTTGACCTGTGCCAGGCTTCCCCCCTGCATCGTGCTAAACCTCCTGCTTGGCGGCGATCTTCTTCAAGTAGACGATCGCCGGGCGGGTATTGAGGTGCTCGAGCACGGTGTAGGCTCGCGCATCCTTGGCCGAACGACTCACTTCACTCTCCGCATCCTTGCTATCGCCAAAGCGAATCGCTCGCGTCGGGCAGGTCTGGGCGCAGGCGGGCACGATGTCGCCATCGCGGAGCGGGCGGTCCTCGTCCTTGGCCCGGTGCTTGGCCCCGTTGATCCTCTGGATGCAGAAGGTGCACTTTTCCCTGACCCCGGCATCGCGCGCCGTGACATCGGGGTTGAGCTGAAGCTCCAACGGTTCCGGAAATTCAGAGTCACTCCAGTTGAACCGGCGCACCTTGTAGGGACAGTTGTTGGAGCAGTAGCGGGTTCCCACGCATCGGG
>JBHHYG010000117.1:0-9542 GCA_046757445.1 Acidobacteriota bacterium | reverse complement strand
GTCATCGCGGCCCTGGCGCCCGCGCAGCCGCAAGCCGTTGAGAAATGCGGGCTAGCCTGAACTTCTCATCGGCTTCCTGCTGCGGGCTACACGCTCGGGATCAGCCGCCGAACAGGCTGGTGTTGAACACCCTCGCCATGATGATGATGGCGGTCATGCCGGTGAACACCACCAGGCTGATCCAGCCGAACCATCTTGCGAAAGCGGACGGGTAGAAGGCCTTGTCGTCCTTGGGTATGACGGTCAGGCAGTAGTAGAAGTTCAGGAAAAAGATCACTGGGGCGATAAACAATGCCAGCGCCGAGGCCACGAGCACTAAGAAAACCGGCCTCGGCATGCCGAAGACGATCGCTACCGCGGTGACCAGCGAGAACAACATCGATAGCCGGTAGATGTTGTACTCCGAATACCATTTCCTGCGCCGTTCGAAGGTGAGATCGTGCCGAGCAACGCCTCGTAGCTCCGCGGTCGCCCTGAAGATGTTCCTGCAACATGCGGCGATGATCCGCGGCCATCCGTCGAAATAGTTGAAGGCCGTGGAAAAGGTCGCAGCAAAGGCCCCGATCAAGAAGAGAGTCATCATCCAGGGGCTGACGCTGCGAGTAAATATTCCCGCGATCTCACCCATTACGGCGCGTCCCTCGATCGGATTGGGATACAACCACACGGCTGCTAGCAGCAGGAAGATACAGGCGATGATGAAGGATACGAGATGACCGAAGCGGAAATCCCATAGCCCGATGGTGAACCACCGGCGGCAATACTCACGTGCGTGGAGCGAAAGCTTCGATGTATCCACCGCCAGGTCCTCCTTCCCGGAAGTGAACGGATCGAAGGTTCTGACGACTCCGATCTCCTCGAGCCGCAGCCGGATTCTGCCCATTCCCACCCTCTTGGCTTTTCCCCATTCTGAGGCCTGTAGGGATACGTCCAGGCCGGTCGGTAGCAGGCCGAGGAAGGCGGCGATGATCAGCCATGAGCCGCCCGGGGCCTCGAAGATGAAAAAGTGGGCCAGGGAGGAGAGCGGAGCAGGCCTGACGAGATAGACGGCGACGGTCGATATGATGAGCATCCCCGCCGCGACCTTGGCACCGAGCTCGACCGCCGCGTAGCTTCCCCTGAGAATGATAGCCACCGACGCTACCGCCAGCAGCAGGCCATACCAGCCGAGCGGAATCCCCAGCCCCATGGAGACGGTGAAGAAGTAATAGAGGACAGCAGCAGCGGCGATCAATCTTCCTGCCTGGCCGATGGCGCTCTGTATCACCGTGGTGATCAGCACGTACCACAAGGGCCACTTCTTCCAGGCCGTGCCATAGGCCTCGATCATGCTCTTGCCGGTGGCATGGGTGAAGCGGAACGCCATCTCGAAGCCGTAGTACTTGAAGATGTAGGCAAGCGGTATGCACCACAGCAACGCATAGGCGAATCGCCCACCCGCCGTGGGGGCAGAAACCAGATGGCTGGTGCCGATGCCGGTCATCATCAGCACGATGCCGGGGCCGAAATGTCGCATCAGGCTGCCGGCGTTCATGCTCGGAAGCTCGAGGTCGTCGAACTCTTCTCTTCCTTCGGTGACGTCGTCGCCGCGGTCGTCAGTCATCCATCTTCCCCAATTCTCGGCCATCTCTGTGCCGGCCTGTGGCGGGAGAACCGCCGGCACCCTCTTCGACACGGGCCGCGAGTGAGCGCGGATAGCGCATGCAAACCGCAGCACTCTACTCGTGTACCGCCCGTGGAACAACAGGCAGGGATGGAAACTGGCCTCCAGCTTTGCTGCAAGCAGGCAGTTGAGTGAGCGAGTCATGGCGGCCCGGGCGGTGCCCCCGCAGGTCAGCGGGTGGTGGTCACCGACAGTGGCCGTTGGATGCCTGCTCGAAGGCGCGCTATTGTAGGTACCTTGCGGCCCGTGAGCCTGCGGTCGGAATCATTTTCGAGCCGCCTGGCCCGCATTTCTCAGCGGGCCACGTCTCGAAGCCGTGGTCAGGCCCGTAGCAGCAGCCCAATGAGAAGTTCGGGCTATCATTGCTGGGCGTTGTAGGGAGAGGAGGCAGGGGATGAGCACCAAACAGAATCATACGATAGCGTTGGCATGGGTGATCGGATGCGGCTGTGTCCTGCTTGCTGCGTGCACAACCGAGAGCAGTGGGTCGAGAGTTTTCTTTGTCGAGCCGGTCGACGGGTCGACGGTCGAGAGTCCCGTACCGATGAAATTCGGCGCCGAGAACTTCATCATCGAGCCGGTTGGAGACGGGGCGATCCACGAAGGGGCGGGCCATTTGCATCTAGGGGTCGATGCCGATTGTCTTGCTCCCGGGCAGATCATTCCCAAGGCCAGCCCGTGGATTCATTTCGGCGATGGCTCCACCGAGATCGAGATGCAACTGGAGCCGGGAAGCCATCACCTGTGCCTGCAGGTAGGCGATGGCGAGCACAGAACGCTCGAGGGCGCGGGCATGACGGACGAGATCACCATCACCGTTAGCCCGAACGCAGCGGCGCGCCGTTAGCTCACGTGCGGGTTGTCCTTGACGAAGAATCGTAGCGGCTCGGGTCGCCATTCCTCCGCGTAGTCGATGCCGATCCGCGGGGAGGCGACGATCAAGCTCTCGGGCAGCGGCCTCGAGCGTAGCCGCTCGATGAAGAGAACTTCGCCATCTACCAGATCCTCGCCGTCGTGAGCTCGCTCTATTGCCAGAGCCTGACATAGCTTGGCGGGTCCCGAGCACAGGTCGGTCTGCCGCCGTGCCTTGGCCCGTCGGGCGAACATCACCCGCGGGCCTTCGTCCGGCTCGAGGGCGCGAACCAGCACGGCCACCGGATCCCTGGCCCGGCCGGCGACGACGTTGAAGCAATGGTGCATGCCGTAGACGAAGAACACGTAGGCATGCCCCCCGTCACCCCACATTGTCTGATTTCGGGGGCTGTATCTGCCGCCGTACGAGTGGGCCGCCTTGTCAGCCACTCCGAGGTAGGCTTCTGTCTCGACAATAATGCCCGACGTAGTCTTGCCACCGGCCCGGCTGACAAGACGCTGGCCGAGCAGGCCGCGGGCGAGGGCGATCGGGTCTTGGCGAAAGAAGGACCGCGCCAGCCGATGCCTGCGGAGACGTCGAGCTGTGCGGTTCATGGTGTCCCAACCATTACTCGGACAGACTCTCAGCGCTGGTCGGGTCTTGCCAAGAAGACGATGAGGCAATAGGGTTCGGGGTCATGCCTGGGCTGTTCTCACTTCTGTGTGCGGCATCTCTCTGTTTCCCCGGCAACTTTCCCGCTTCGCAAGGCGTTGATCCGCAGGCTCGCCGGATCGGCAAGATCGAGATTATCGCCAACGATGTATTCGAAAATGGAAAGTGGGCGGAATTTCTGGCTTTCCGGGCGGCCAACAAGCTCCATATTCGCACCCGTGAGAACATCATCCGGCAGGAGCTCCTCTTCAGTTCCGGCGATCCGCTGGACGCCGAGGAGCTGGCCCAGAGCGAGCGCAATCTGAGGGCGCTCAGATTCCTCAGGGACGCCCGCATCGAGACCATCCCTTCCACGCGGGAGGGCGAAGAGAATGAAGTGGTCGATCTGCGGGTGACCACCTGGGATGTCTGGACAACCTCCCCTGAGATCAGTTTTGCCAAGGTCGGTAACAAGTCTACCAGCACGCTGGGTTTCTCCGAGAGCAACTTGCTGGGAAGGGGCAAACGGATCGAGTTCTCACGACGATCGAACCTCGAGCGGGATGACACCGTCGTTGGCTTTCGGGATCCGCGGCTGGCCGGCTCGCGATTCATGCTGGCTGGTGCCTTCTCGGATCGATCGGATGGCAGCGGCACGACCTTCGAGCTGCAGCGTCCTTTCTTTTCTCTGGAAACGGGGTGGGCGTTGCGCCTACGACAAGAGAACTTCGATCAGGTCGATCCGCTCTACGCCGCCGGCGAACGGGTAGGGCAGTTGCGTCATGTGCGACGGCTCACGGAGGTCGGGTTCTCGAGGGCCCTCGTGCGGCGGCCCTCGAGCGCATTGAGATTCCACCTTGGCTATCGCAACCAGGAGGATCAGGTCGGCGGCGGTCTCCGTGACTTCGGAACCATGGAGGTGGGGGTCAGCTCGGAGGAACATCGCTTCATCCAGCTCACCCATGTCAATCGCTTCGAGCGGACGGAGGATTTCAACCTGGGCAGGGAGTCGGCTGCCTTTGTCGGAGTCTCCACGCCCTGGCTTGGAGGGGAGCAGGGCACCGACCTGTTCTTCTCTCTGTCCCATCAGAGGGGTTTTCGTTTGGGGCCGGAGCATTTCTTTCTCGGCAGGGTGACCTGGCAGGCTCGCCGTCGCCGGGATCGCCTCGAGAACAGCCTCGCCCTTGCACGCTTGACCTACGTCAACAAGCTCTCGGCCCGCCGGCTGCTGATTGCCACTGCCGAGCTGCGCTACGGCTCTCGCCTCGACCCCGAGGTGCAGCTGACTCTCGGAGCGGAGAGCGGCCTGCGGGGCTATCCGGTGCACCAGTGGGTGGGGAACCGCTCCCTGCTGGTGAGCGCTGAGAAGCGCTGGTTTCTGGCCGACGACGTCGGCCAGCTGGCTTCCTTCGGAGTGGCTGCGTTCGTGGACAGCGGCTTTGCCTGGCCGGAGGGTCAGAGCCTCGACCTGCGTGATATGAAGACGAACCTCGGGATCGGTCTCCTGCTCGGCCGCAACCGGCTGGCCACGGGTCAACCCACACTGCGGTTCGATCTTGCCTACGCCCTCGATCCGGTGCGCGACCATGGCCGCTGGGTTTTCTTGACGGGATCGCGAATCGGACTCTGAGGAGGTCTGCAGATGAGCGCGCGGTGGTCTTTCGGCGGTCCAGTGATGCTCCTTGCTTTGGTTCTCGCCTCCTCCTGCACCCACGAGCAGCAGCCTTCGGCACCCCAGACGGTGAGCTCGCAGCAACCTCCCACCTGGTTCGAGGATGCCTGGAGCTACGCCGCCGTCTCGTCAGACGGTCGCTCGGCGCTCTACGGCGCCCGTTTCGGCTTCTCACTGATCGACCTGGAAACCGGCCGGCCGGATCCCGACGGGCTCCTGGACGCTCTCGATCAGGTCACCGCAGCGGTCTACTACGGCGAAGGGAGGCTCGCCCGCCGCGGAAGCCGCGGCAACGAGCAAGGCTGGTTTCTCGACGGGCCCGATGGGGCCCGGCTATCGGAGCTACCGGCGAACGCCAGCCCGGTATGGTCGCCGGACGGCTCTGACGTGGCCTATTTTCTGGCAACCGAGGCGGGGGCAGGCGAGGGGATCTATTTCCGCCGCTCTGGCAGTGTCGCGCATAATCGGCTGGCGGGCTCCGTCACCGGTATGGCCTGGTCGCCGGATGGGGACTCGGTCTACGCGTTGGTCCGCGGCGCCGACGGCCTCTCGTCCCTGGTGCGGGTTGCTGCCGCAGAGGCCAGAGCGGAGAAACGCCTCGTCGAAACCATCAGGGAAGGCCTCGACGCCACTTTTCGCTTCAACTCCATCGGTGTCTCTGCCGACGGCAATTTCCTTTACCTGGCCCTGGCTGGCGAGGATGCCCCCGATCCCGAGGACCGCCACCGTCCCGACGCCGACCGTGACCTCGACATCTACCGGCTCGACCTGGACACGGGTCAGCTCGAGGTAGTGGTGCAGTCCCCAGGTGACGACTTCTACCCGGCAGTCGCCGGCGGCTTCCTCTACTGGACCCATAACCATCTGCAGGACGACGTGGTGGTGGTGCCGGCTTCCGGTGGTGAGGCGAAGCAGGTGATCGAGGCTGGTCAGATTCCGTACTGGAGCCCCGACGGTCGCCAGATCGCCTTCACCTACGGTGGCTGGCGGTTGGCGGACTGGGCGCTGAACCTCGACGCTGGCGTCGTCGATGTCGACGCCGAGGCCAACAGGCGGTCGGCGTTGAGGCCCATCGTCGTCGGCCACCACGAGGATTTCACTCCCGCCTGGTCGCCGGACGGCCGCTGGATCGCCTATCACTCGCACCGTTCCACCGAGCCGGTAACCTTCTACGCCGCCGAAGGCAGCAGCGACGATATCTATATCCGTCGCCCGTCTGCGCCCACCTCCGAGGAGATTCGCCTCACCGACTTCGGCTGGGAGGTGGGAATGGCCGACTGGTCACCTGACGGCCGCAGGCTGATCTTCGACTCCTGGGATCGGGACGGCACGCCGGGCAACTCCAAACCCTGGATCGTCACCATCGATCCCGACAGCGGCCGGGCTGTGAGCATCGAGCGGCTACGCCTGCCCGGGGGCATCCGCAACGCCTCGCTCGCCTCCTGGTCACCGCTAGGCGGGGAGATCGCCATCCTGGACCGCGGCGACGGGGATCGCCAGGCGCTATGGGTTGTCAGTCCCGACGGCAACATGGCCGAGAAGCTGATCGAGATCGACAGTAGCACCTATGGCGGCCTCGACTGGACGCCCGACGGCAAGCGCTTGATCTATGCGGCCTTGGCCGGTGGCCGTATGCAGCTGTTCTCGATCCCGCGAGCCGGCGGCGAGCCCCACCAGCTCACCGAGGACGGTGCCAACCTCCTCCATCCGCAGGTCTCTCCCGACGGTCGCTGGATTGCCTGCACGCGGTCCGATCAAGTGAAGGAGCTCCGCCGGCAGAAGCTGCGGTAAGCGGAGCAAGCGCGCCAAGGTGCTCGACCGAGCCCTGAAATACCATCCGGCGGTGAACGTATTCCCGACCTTATCGCCATGTAGCTCCGTCCGAGAAGTTCGTCGAGGATAACATCTTGACAGCATAATTCTGAGACATCATGATGTCTACATGAGGACAACCCTGACCTTGGACGACGATGTCGCCCAGCAGCTGCGGAAGATCGCTCGTCGAACGGACCGAAGCTTCAAACAAGTGGTGAATGAGGCACTGCGCCGGGGCCTGACAACCAGCGCCAAGCCGCTCGGACGCCTGCCCAGATTCAAGGTGAAGGCCAAGGCCTGTGGCTTTCGACCGGGAGTCGATCTCCTGAGGCTCAATCAGCTCACCGACGAGCTCGAAGTCGAGGCGTTCAGCGAGGAGCTGGTGCGGGATCCGCCGAGACGGTGATCGTTCCCGACATCAACCTTCTCGTCTACGCCTATAACTCGGACGCTCCATATCACCGGTCAGCCCGGTCGTGGTGGGAGGACTGCTTGTCGGAGCCGCGTCCGCTCGGGCTCCCGTGGGCTGTCATGCTCGGCTACCTCCGGATCATGACCAACCGCGGCGTGCTCGAGGAGCCACTCGCGCCTGCGGATGCGATCGGCCATATCCGCTCCTGGCTCGAGCGGCCGCAGGTACAGATCATGGTGCCGGGACCTCGGCACCTGGACCTTCTAATGAGCCTGTCAGCGGCAGCGAAGGCGGCCGGCAACCTGACCACGGATCTGCACCTCGCTGCCCTGGCCATCGAGAACCAGGCCGAGCTGCACTCCAACGACGCTGACTTCGCCCGCTTTCCCGGGCTTCGCTGGTTCAACCCGCTCGAGTAAGCGGGCAGTGGCTCGATCGGTTGTTCAGCTCATTGGCTACCCGCCGAGTCATCGATCGTGAGGCAGTGACATGGAGCGTACGATGCTTTTTCGAGGGAGATCAGCGGTGGTTACGGGTGCTGGCCGGGGCATGGGCCTGGCCATCGCTGGTGAGCTGGCAGCCGAGGGATGCAACGTCTTGCTCAATGACATCCGGGTAGAGGATGTGGCGGCGGCGGCGCATCGGCTTAGGCAAGAGCATCCTGTCGAGGTCGAAGAGTGTGCCTGCGACGTGCTCGACGGCGGCAGAGTCGGGGAGATGTTCACTCGTGCCCGGGAGCTATGGGGCGGGCCCGACATCCTGATCAACAACGCTGGCGTTCTGGAGCCGACCCGGTTTCTCGACATCGAAGAGCAGGAGTGGGATCGGGTGGTGAACGTGAGTCTGAAGGGGCCTTTCCTCTGTAGTCAGGCGGCCTTGCCGACGATGCTAGAAAAAGGATGGGGGCGCATCGTCAACATGAGCTCCTCGGCAGGAAGGAGCGTTAGCACGCTGGGTGGAGCCCACTACACAGCGGGCAAGGCGGCGCTGCTGGGGCTGACGCGCGCCTTGGCGAAGGAGGTGGCAGCTCACGGGGTCACCGTAAACGCGGTGTGCCCGGGGCTCATCGACACGGAGATGGTACGCTCCAACGTCAGCCCGGACAGGCTGGAAGCGTACAAACGTTCCTTTCCGATTCCCCGTCTTGGGACCGCCGAGGAGGTGGCGGCGCTGGTGACGTTTCTGTGTACAGAGCGGGCTGCGTACATCACCGGCGCTGCGATCGATATCAACGGCGGCGACCTGATGATGTGAAGGGCGGAGCGCTGAATGTTCTCTCTGAGCTGGAGGATCGCTCGTCCGACGGTGTCGTTGAGGTCGACAGCCGCGCAGCCGCTGCCTGGCAGATCCTCGGCGCACACTACGCGGCCATTTGGTTCACACTTCTCTCCAAGCTGGCTGTTGAGAGCCACGCGCCGGTCGAGTAAAGTCCCGGGGACTTGCCGTGCCGGCAACACGGAACGGTGCTGACGAAGGAGGCAGTCGATGAGATTCGTGGGTCGTTGTCTGTTGTGTGTGGGCTTGTTGGTCGGTGTAGTCGTGCTGCTGACGCCGGTGAGCGTAGGCGCCCAGCAGGACGATATGTCGGATGTGCAGATCGAGACGATCCACGTGGCCGGTGGCATCTACATGCTCGTGGGACGCGGCGGCAACATCGGGCTGTCGGTCGGCGATGACGGGGCCTTCGTCGTTGACGACCAGTTCGCGCCACTGACGGAGAAGATCGAGGCTGCCATCGCCAGGGTGACGGACAAAGAGGTCCAGTTCGTCGTCAATACCCACTGGCACGGTGACCATACCGGCGGCAACGAGCACTTCGGCGAGACGGGCGCCATCATCGTTGCCCAGGAGAACGTCTTCAAGCGCCTGAACCCTGCCGAGTTCGCCGACCTCATCGGGCGCTCTCAACAGGCGCCGCCGGCTGCGCTGCCGGTGATCACCTTCGGCGATGGCCTCAACTTTCACTGGAACGGCGAGGAGATCCACGTCGTGCACGTGGAGCATGCGCACACCGACGGCGACGCCATCATCGCATTCGAGAACGCCAACGTCGTCCACATGGGCGATACCTTCTTCAATGGCAACTACCCCTTCATCGATGTCGACAGCGGCGGCGCCATCGACGGCATGATCGCAGCTGCCGAGCTGGTGTTGCGCCACGTCGATTCGGATACCAAGATCATCCCCGGCCATGGTGCGCTGGGGGGCCCGGCCGAGTTGCGCGAGTTCCGCGACATGCTCATCAGTGCGCGCGACCGCATCCGCACCATGGTCAACGATGGCCTGTCGGAAGACGATATCGTCGCCCGCAAGCCGACCAGCGACCTTGATGCCAAGTGGGGAGGTGGCTTCATCGACCCGGAGCGCTTCGTTCGCTTGGTGGTGCAGGGGATGACCCGCTAGCCCGCATTTCTCAACGGGTCGCGGCTGCGCGGGCGCAAGGGCCGCGATGACTGCGTTGCGCTTGCCCCGAGGG
>JBHHYG010000116.1:0-9677 GCA_046757445.1 Acidobacteriota bacterium | reverse complement strand
CCGAGCAAGCGCAACGCAGCGAGCGTGCCCTTTGCCGCGCCCGCAGCAACAAGCCGTTGAGATATGCGGGCTAGAACGCCATCACCTGGCGAATCAGCGTCACGTCGGTGAGGGTGCGGACGTTGGGCGCCAGCTCGGGCGGCCTGTCGATGTCGGGCCCACCGGGCAGCCGCGGAAGGTGCATCAGGTACTCCACGAAGACCAGCTCGATCGGCTCCCCGGGGCTGCGGCTGTCGAGCTCGAGGGTGATCGCTTCCACCGGCTCGCCCCAGTGCTGCAGCACCCACTCGGGCGCCGTTGGGTCGGGACCGTTTCGCTGGCCGCTGGGAGCTGCCGGAGCCGGTGGCATCTGCTTGCCGTTGACCGCACGTAGGGCGATCGCGCCCGGCGACGCCGGTTGCACCTGCACCATCTCGGCGCCCGCCGGCGAGCGCACCGCCAGACGGAGCGAGCGCTCGCCGGCACCGAGATTGTCCTCAAGCACCCGGACCTCGAGCGGCTGCGCCTGCAGCAGCGGGGCGCCGGCAAACCGGTAGCGCCGGCGGGCGCCCGGCACGAAGCTCCCCAGATCACGCCACTCGGCGTCGGCACCGACGAAGCGCGCGAGCCATTCGTCGCTCTCCTCCTGCGTCGTCGCCCACGTCGCCCTGCCCGCGTCACGATCCATGGCGTAGAGCAGCGAAGAGGGGGCAGGACGGCGGGCGCTCGCTGCAGCCGTGGAGAGGCCGACACCGGTGAAAAGCACGGCCAAGCCGAAGCAAAGCGCCGGCAACCACCAGCGATTCGGCCGGCCGCTGAGCTCGAAGAGGGGAAGCAGCAGGCTCAACAGGAGCACCGTGGCCACCGCCAGCAGCGGCGCGGCGGAGATGCTCAGGCCGATATAAAGAACCCAGATGAGGGGAACGAGAAGCCCGAAGGAGGGCAGCGAGAAGAGCAGGCCGGCGATGAGCTCACCGAGCCCGGCGACCTCCCCACTCCCAACGATACGAGGATAATCATGTAGCTCTTGACAACGCCCCTTCATATCAGCCCGAGGCGGTAACCGATGCCGACCACGACAGCAACGGCCGGCCACAGCAGCAGCATGTTCACGCCGGGCATGTAGAGGGAGCTGCCGACGCACAGAAGCAGCGGCACCCCCACGGCACCCAAGGCTAGGGAGTGGGCACCGAACCATCGGCGGGCCAGGCCCATGAGGCCGCTCACCGAGCCGGCGGCGAGCGCGACCACCGCCAGCATGTACCAGCCCTCGTCGTACAGGCTGCGGCCGGCGAGAGAGCCGAGCTCGGGATGATGGCCGGCGACAGCTCGCCACAGCAAGAAGGAAAGGCCGGCGGCGACGGCCGCCGACAGCAACACGAGCAGGACGCCCACGACCATACCCCCGAGCTGCAGATTGTGGCGGCGAAAGCCATAGACCGTCACCCCGGCGGCGAGCGCCAGGGCCACCAGGGTCAGCGGCATCACCCACGCCATCGAGTAGCTCACAAGCCCCAGCCCTGGTGCATGGAAGAAGACAACATCGGCTGCCTTGGTCGCCGACAGCTCCAGGTTGCCGAAGTGGCGCGCCAGCGCCAGGGCGTGGGCGCCATGATGCTGGAGGCTGGCGGCCGAGAGGTTGGCCGGCGTATCGGAGGAACGGTGGTAGCGGTCGGCGCCCTCGACGATAGCGAAGTTCAACCCCGTGAGGCCGGCCTCCTTGAAGCGGGTGAAGTCGGTCTCATTCGGCAATCGCTTGTAGATCTCGTAAAAGAGGGAGCTGCCGATAGGGTGGGGGTCCACCTTGGCGAACTCGCGGATCACCCAGCCGTTGTCGGCGCCGGTCTCGAACATCACCGACGCACCTGCGTCGCCGCGGCCTTCGAAGTTCAACAACACGGCGATCTGCCGCATCCAGGGATGCTCGTCGACGAAAGCCTGGGCGCCGAGCAGGCCGAGCTCCTCGGCGTCGGTGAAGATCACCAGCAGGTCGTTGCGCAGCCGTGGCCCGGCCTCGAGCGCCCGCACCGCCTCGAGGATCGCCGCCACGCCGGCGCCGTCGTCGCCGGCGCCGGGAGCGAGCTGGCGCGAGTCGTAATGAGCCACCAGCGCCACCGCCCCTGTCGATGACAATCCCGGCACTTTACCCAGGATCGAGCGCACCGTGGCAGCGCGGATCGTGCGCCCGCGGCGACGCACCACCGTGGTCTCGTGGATTGCCGTCTCCAGCCCGAGGGCGCGGAGCTTCTCGAGCAGGTAGGCGCGCACCCGCGCGTGCTCCATCGAGCCGGTCATGTGCGGCACCCGGGCAATCTGCCGCAAGTGCTGCATGGCCCTACCGGCGGAAAACTCGCTGTCGGCAGCGTCCTCGGCCACGGCCCGCGGAGGACGCTCCGACAGCCACGCCAAGGCAGAGGCTGCCACCATCAGCACGACGGTCAGCGGGCCGAGCCAGCGGCGCCCCTGGGCGAACACGGGGCACACTATTCGATCTTGCGCGCGCCGATGACGCCGGCCCAAACAAGCAGCTGCGGTATGAGCTTTTTCATTCGCTTCTCCCTGTCGGTCGCGCCCCGCCCACGAGCGCCAGCTTCACCAATCCCGAGCAGCTCGTGCCCATCATCTACCAGGACCTTTCGCGGCAATTGCGGTCGGAACCGACAACGCAGGAAGCTGGATCGAAGCAGCTCACTTCGGTTCGGAAACCTTGGGGACCACGTAGACTTTCTCCAGGGCGGCCTTGTAGTCGCCGAACAGGACCTTGATGCCGTCGAACTCGTGCTTGACCGCCGCCCTGTACTCGGCATGGGTGGCAAAGTCGTAGAGGAGCGCGGCCATCGCCTGGGCATCGACGAGAAAGCCGTGGTGGCCGACCTCGGCGAGGGCGTCGGCTTCCATCACGTAGGTGTGGTTGGGAGCGGTCGAGGACTGGGCGGTGAAGCCGATGCCGGGAATGGCGCTAGAGACGCTGCCGGTCTCCTCGTAACCCTGTGGCTTCCCCGGTGCGGCGATGACGTTAGTGGCCCCGTACCCCTTCATGTAGGCGAAGGCCAGCTCCGATAGGGTGGCGACGGAGATGCCGTCGCGCGTCTTGCCGTAGTAATCGATCTTCACCTTGGTCTGCGTCGATAGCGCCGCGGCACGGGCGGCATCATCGACGAACCTGCGCACCTGCCGCAGATAGACCTCGTCGGGATAGCGAACGTAGAAATCTGCCACCGTCCTGTCCGGTACGACGTTCGGCGCCGCGCCTCCCTCGAGGATAATGCCCTGAATGCGCGCCTCCGGCCGGATATTGCTGCGCACGCTGTCGATGTTCTCGAACAGGTGAATCACCGCCTCGAGCGCATTGCGTCCGTTCCAGGCAGCAAGCTGATGCGCCGGGGCGCCGCTGAAGATGTACTTGACGCCGTCGATGTTCATGCAACAGGTGCCGAATCCCGGCGCCGGGCGCCGCGTGGAGCTGGTGGCATGGCTGCGCACGAGTATATCCATGCCCTCGAAAACCCCGGCGTCGAACATCACCGTCTTGGCGTTGGGCGGCATCATCTCCTCGCCGGGGGCGCCGAAGACCACGACACTGCCCGGTGAACCGCTCTTCGCCAGGTACTCGGCCATGGCGACGGCGGCGGCCAGGCCCACCGGGCCCTGGGCGCTGTGCTGATCCCCATGAAACGCTCCCTTGGTGCCGCGCAGGGCATCGTACTCGACGATCACTCCCAGGTTCGGTGGACCGTTGTTGCCCGTGAAGCGGGCGACGAAGGCGGTCTCGAGGCCGGCGACGCCGACCTCGACGTTGAAATCGTACTTTTCGAGATAGGCGATCAGCTTCTTCACCGAGCGATGCTCCTCGAAGCCGATTTCCGGATGACGGGTGATGTCGTCGCTCAGAGTCAGCAGCTCGCTCTCCATCAGGGCCTTCGCCCTGGCTGCAACACGCTCACGCTCGGGGTTGGCGGCGCTCAGCTCGGCGACCATCGAGGGGACATCGAGCGATTGCTCGAGGCTGGCGAGCTTTTCGAGAACATCACGGGCCGCCAGCCGCTCCGTCTGCGTCTCTTGCGCGCTGACGGCAGAACCTCCGGTAGTGAGGGCAAAGATGCAACATACCGAAAGAAGGATTCTCATCATCGCCATCCCTTTTCCCTTCCTCCATGGATCATGGAGAGACCAACAAGCGGTGATCTCTCACAGGGGTCCCTGACGTTTTCTCACTCGTCGGCTTCATGCATGGTGGAGAAACCGACAACCGATGATCTCCCGGCCTTCGCGCAGGCGTCAACAGCGTCGCCAGTGATCCGCCCGCAGGAGAAACGATACCGATAGCGGCGAGCTTTCGTCGACAACAGCTGGATTGCGTTTTCCTCGGCCGGCACGCATGCTGGCGCCATGTCCGTGTTGCGATCCGAGCTCCGCGACCTCAGCGCCCTGGTCTTCGGCATCGACGGCGTGCTCGTGCGCACCGGCAAGTTCCGCCAGGCCGACCTCGAGAGCGAGGTGACGCCGGACCTGGTGCTCGATTCCGTTGCCGACCTTCTCTCCTCCTGAGGCCGCGGTCGATGAGCCGCCCCTCGACGATCTACACCTCTCCCCTGGCAGCCACACCCGTGGGTTCTATACTTGAATACAGATCCGGGAGACAAGGGCGTGCAGAGAGCAGCCAATATCGAGTCGGTGCGGCGACCCCTCGGCACCCAGGCAGCGCCCAGCGCCGCCTCAGCATCCGCAAGCCATGCGGCGTCCGATGCCTATCCTGGCCGCTACTGGCACCAGCTGGGGGACAACCGCATCCAGTGCGACATCTGCCCCCGCTATTGCAAGCTGCGCGAGGGGCAGCGAGGGCACTGCTTCGTGCGCGCTCGCCAGAGCAACCAAATCGTTCTGACCACCTACGGGCGCTCGAGCGGCTTCTGCATCGATCCGATCGAAAAAAAGCCCTTGAACCACTTCCTCCCCGGCACGCCCATCCTGTCGTTCGGCACGGCGGGGTGCAATCTCGCCTGCAGCTTCTGCCAGAACTGGGACATCAGCAAGTCGCGTGAGTTCGACACCCTGGCTGATCGGGCGTCACCGGATCAGATCGCCACCGCGGCGCAGGAGCTCGGCTGCTCCAGCGTCGCCTTCACCTACAACGACCCGGTGATCTTCCACGAATACGCCATCGATGTCGCCGCCGCGTGCCGGCAGCGGGGCATCAAGAGTGTGGCGGTCACCGCCGGCTACCAGTGCGACGAGCCGCGGGCGGAGTTCTACCGCTACATGGATGCGGCGAACGTCGATTTGAAGGCCTTCACGGAGGAGTTCTACTTCAAGGTCACCGGCTCGCACCTGCAACCGGTTCTCGAAACGCTCTCGTACCTGAAGAACGAAACCAGCGTCTGGTTCGAGATCACCAACCTGCTGATCCCGGGGCTCAACGACTCGGAAGAGGAGATCGAGCAGATGAGCGCATGGGTGGTGGAAAACCTCGGCCCGGATGTGCCCATGCACTTCACCGCCTTCCACCCCGACTGGAAGATGCGCGACCGGCCGCCCACACCCCCCTCGACGCTGACCCGGGCGCGGCGTATCGCCCTGCAGAGCGGTGTGCGCTACGCCTACACCGGCAACGTCCACGACGAGGAAGGGGATAGCACCCGCTGTCACCAATGCGGCGAGCTACTGATCGGCCGCGACTGGTACCAGCTGACCGCCTGGAATCTCACCGACGACGGCCGCTGCATCAGCTGCGGCGCCCCCTGCGCCGGCCTCTTCGATTCCTCACCGGGCACCTGGGGCCCCCGTCGCCGGCCGGTGCACCTGGCAGACTACCCGTTACCGATGAGTTGAGGGTTGTCAGCACCGCCTGGGGGCGGGGTTGCAGAGCCCCGTTGCAGCCGTCACACCCGCTGCCGCCGACTCCTTGTGACCTTTGGCAGAGGATGTTACAAGCGCAGCAGTTTTCGGGGACCGTTACGCAGCTCGAAGCCGGCCCGTCTGCCCGGCCAGAGGAGATTGTGCCGGGCGCGAGCTGCGGAGCTGAAGAGGATGAGTCGGTCCAGCCGCCTGATCGTGATGGTCCAGCTTCTCGGCGGCCGCCGCTCGCGGCCGGTCCGCGAGCTGGCCGAGCGCTTCGAGGTCACGGTGCGCACCATCTACCGAGACCTGGCGGACCTCAGCGCCAGCGGTATCCCCGTGTTCCGGGATGGGTGCGGCTACCGGCTACTGGAGGGTTCCACCCTCCGGCCCCTCAACCTCACCGCCACCGAACGCGCCGTCCTCAAGCTCGCCCTCGACAACCCGGTGCTCGGGCGGCAGCCGGCTGTCGGTATTGCTCGATCTGAACGTCGGAACCGATCGCACTGGCGTCGCCATGGGCAAGCCGGCCCTCGAGCTCGCCGAGGCGGTAAGTCGAAGCCCGGCTCTGGGCTTCGCAGGGATTCAGGGGTACGCCGGTCACCTGCAACATCTTGTCGGTTGGGAATATCGTCGCCAGGCGTCACGAGCCGCCATGAGCCGGGCGCTCGAAGTGAAGCACGAGCTGGAGAAAGCTGGGCACGAGGTGCCGATTTTCACCGGCGGTGGCACCGGGACCTACAACATCGACGACGAGCTCGAGGGCGTGACGGACGTTCAGGTCGGCTCGTATCTGTTCATGGACGTGAACTACCGCAACGTAGGTGGCGAGAGCGGGAGTGTTTTCGACGATTTCCGCCCCTCGCTCCTCGTTCTAGCGACAGCCATCAGCCAGCCCGTGAAAGGCAGGATCACGATCGACGCAGGATACAAGGCCTTCGCTACTGATCACGAGCCCCCCGTACCCAGGGACATCCAGGGAGTCAGCTACCGCTGGGCGGGCGACGAGCATGGCATTCTGCAGTTCCAGGATCCGAGCCGCGAGATCAAGATCGGCGACAAGTTGCTCATGATCGCATCCCACTGTGATCCGACGGTCAACCTGTACGATAACTTCTATCCCTTCCGAGCGGAGGAGGTGGAGGAAACGTGGCCGATCGCGGCGCGAGGCGCGTCGCAGTAGGAAGGCCGCCAACGCTCGGCCTGTACCAACTAGCCGAGATTCATCGGCTCGCCATCAGTTTTTCGATCTCATCCGGATCAACAGGTACGCCGGCAGATAGATTCTCGTGGCCATTTTCTGTGATCAGTATCATGTCCTCAACCATGATTCCGGCCTTCAGCCCAGGGCTGTAGATCTTGGGCTCAACCGTGAAGATCATGCCCGGTTCGAGGGGCATCATCATGTCGGCCGGCTCAGTAACGACAATCCCGACGTGATGGCCTAGGCCCCGTGCCCTGAGGCCGGTCTTCCTTTGGGCGGCTAGAATGGCCTCATCGCTTTGGAGAAAGAATGATGGACTGGGAAAGACCCCCCAGACGTTGTCCGGGCCCATCTCTTCTATGTCCTCATATTGATCGAGCCCGTGATTCTTGAAGACCTGCGCGGCGGCGCGAATAAGATCGATCATCCTGACCCCGGGCTTTGCTGCCGCGATCGCTGCCCGCTGAGCTTCTACTACGATCTCGTAGTATTTGCGTTGCTCTGCCGTGAAAGTGCCATTTGCAGGGAACGTACGGGCTACATCGGAGGCATAGTGATCGACCTCTGCCGCACCATAATCGACGAAGACCAACTCGCCATCTGCGAAGGTGTCATCGAGCGGATTGTAATTCTCGCGGCGTAAACCATAGAGCTTAACGGCCGACATACCCGACGACACAATCGGCGCAAACGCAGTTCTTGGCGATCCCTCCCGCTTCCAGACCGCTTCCATGATCCCGGCGAGTTCCATTGACGTCATACCTGGCCGGGTTCTCCGCATCGCCTCATTCAGACTGTCAACACTGATTTCGGCTGCCTTGCGCATGGCCGCGATCTCATAGGCGTCCTTGTTCAGCCGCATTCTTCTGAGGGTCGGTGATGCGTCTCTGAAGGATCTGCCCGGTAAAGCTGCCCGTATTGACTTTCCCAGTTGCGCGGAAACAGACGTGACCTCGCCGAGCCCAGGTAGCGAATAAGGGGTAGCGTCTTCCCGGGACAGGAATATGACGTCGGACTCAGCCACAATTTCCGGCAGCTTCTCTGCAAACTGATCGATCGGGTAGAGTTCCCCGATGCCGCTCACCTGTTTTCCAGGATTATCTGGCGCCAGGCGCAAAACGGGCCGGTTCCAAGTTGCTTCCCGAAAGCGTGGGTCGGGCATGGGATAGTTGGCAGCAGCAAACTGGTAATACTCCGGCACGAAGATCACTTCCCGCAGCGTAGCTCCCCTCTTCATGACAACCAGAATCGCGAAAGGAGATTCAACCCCCGTGAGATACCAGAAATTCGCATCCTGTTTTTCCGGACCACTCGCGTTGATCATCTGATTCCCGATGGCGATCAAGGCGCCGTCACCCAGATTCTGCATCACCGCGACCCTTCGGGCGGCAAATAGTTCCAACGGAAATGCCGGCCTGTCCTGTGCATCCGCGAGGCTGGCACCTGCAAGGCCCATCAAGATGGCAACAGCTGCAGTAATCAGTCGCATAGCATCTCCTCCACGGTTGCAATGGTATCAGCGGGGCCTGGCCGTCTCGAAACGGAAACCATAGAACTCCGGGTGGCATTGTTGGCTTAACAGGGTGCGGAAAACCCTCGTGGGTCTCGTTACGAGCGCCTGGACGAGCCGCTAAAGTATTGACCCACGCAACGCCAAAAAAGTGACTCCGATCGCGCAGCAGCTCGACAATGCAACTGACCAGCAGCCTTGATCCTTCCAGCTCACCCAACCTCCCTGAACGGGTTCTCGACAACCAAGCTCCCGAAGCTCCGGTCATGCTGCAGATCCTCGCTCAAGAGCCTGGAGCAGTCCGCCGTCTGGGCCGCCCGGACGATGAGTGCGTCCCACAGCGAGAGTCGATGCTTTTGGCTCAGCACGATTCCAGACAGAACCATTTCCGGGTCGACGTGGACGACCTGCAGCCGGCTCAAGCTCCGCACGGCCTGATAGGCATCCGCCTCGTCGAGCGGCCGCTCGAGCTTGTGAACGACGGTCACATAGAACTCCTGGAGCACTTGCGTGCTGAGGACCAGGACGGGCCGACTCTCGCGGCCGCCGAGGGCTTCCCCCCCAAGGAGTTCGAGAGCGATTTCACGCCTGTCGGGCTCGGCCGCGTCGAAGGCGTAGACGACGACGTTGGTGTCGACGAAGACCCTATCGGTCATGGAGCTCGTCCCGGGTCCAGCTGCGCCCACCGGCGCCGCTGCTCGCCCGGCTACGCTTGGCGAGCTCGACGAGCTCTTTCATCGCCACGCGTGTTTCTTCGGCCGCGGTGTACGACTTCAGGTATTGGCGCAGTAGCTCGTTGACCGAGGTCCCCTGTCGCAGGGCGCGCAGGCGAGCACGCTGGAGAACCTCGGCGTCTACGGCGATGGTGAGATTTGCCATTGCTGTCTCCTGTGTTACACGGGATCAGTGTAACACGGATAGAAGCCTGGCATCACCGCGGGCACCCTCCTCTTCCCCCTCCTTTGGGGGGATGAGGATGGAGCTGACCCCAGGCGGCCTGGCCCAGCTAAACAGGTGCCGCGGGAGGGGATAGGTTATTCGACGACCTTGTACCAGTAGTCCCTGGAGACCGTCGCCCGGCGCACCAGCGTCTTGCCGTCACCGGCAGCGTGGGTCGCTCGCGCAGGCTGACTTGTAGTCGAAAGCGGC
>JBHHYG010000115.1:0-9754 GCA_046757445.1 Acidobacteriota bacterium | reverse complement strand
AGTCATCGCGGCCCTTGCGTACGCGCAGCCGCGAACCGTTGAGAAAGGCGGGCTAGGACGAAATATTCAGCGTCTTGGTAGCAAAAAGGGGGGGGCACGTCAACGGCGGGCCGTATGCTGCTGGATCCACTCGGTGATCAGATCCAGCGCCTCGGGCGAGAAGGTTTCCTCGATGTGGCTGTACTCGGCTGGCGAGCCGGTCGCTGCCGTTTGGAATAGATGGTTGAGGCCGGCTAGCTCAGTGACGGTCACATCGGCGTTGCCCGCTACCGTCAGGACCCTCTTCATCTCGGGAAGGTTATCGGCGGCGGGCACCTGTAGATCGAGAGAACCGCCGAGGGCCAGGACGGGGCAGCGCACTTGCCGCAGCCAAACCTTCGGGTCGTTGGTCAGGAAGTAGCGGAACCAGGGGGTCATCAACTGGCTCGCTTGCGGGGCAATCAGCTCTTCGATGCGTTCCGGCGGCGTGGCTTGGCCCCGCGGCGATGTCGACAGCTGGATCTTCACCAGCTCCCTGACCGCATCGCGGATCGAGGCCTCATCTTCATCGGCGATAACCCGATCGAGCAGCTTGCCCTGGGCCTCGAGCTGGCGGCGAATGTTCTCTTCGGAACGGCCACTGGCACGCTGGATCGCCGCCAGCTGCAGCGGCATGATCTGGCGACCCGGCAGCGCCGTTCCGGCCAGCAGGACGATGAACGCCACGTCGTTTGAGCGGGCGGCAACCATGGGGGCGATGATTCCCCCTTCGCTGTGGCCGATAAGGCCGATCAGGCGGCCGTCGATGCCTGCCTGCTGCCCGAGGAAGGCGACGCCAGCGAGCACGTCGGCGGCGAGATCCTCGCTGGTCGATTGCGCGACGGAGCCGCTGGAGCCACCGACGCCGCGGTCATCCACCCTGAGGACCCCGATGCCATGACGGCTCAGATGGTCAGCCAGCACCAGGAAGGGCTTGTGGCCGAAGATCGTCTCGTCGCGATCCTGGGCCCCGGAGCCTGAAATGAGGAGCACCGCCGGGTACGGACCTTGCCCCCCGGGGATGGTCAAGGTACCGGCGAGCCGGGTACCGTCGGCGGGGTTGGAGTAGCTGACCTGCCGCTGCTGGTAAGGGTAGGGAGGTCGGGGACGCTGCAGGAGCTCGGGGCCGACAGCGGCCTCTCCCTTTTCCATACGCTCCATGTGGATGGGAAACTTCTGACCTCCCTGCTCGAGCTCACCCGTGGCGGTTTTTCCGTCCTCCGAGACGGTGGCCGTGAAGACGGCGCCGGAGGGTGGCGCCTGCTGGATGGTGAAGCCGATCTGCTCATCGGTGTAGACGACGCCCACCAGCGCCAGACCCGAAACACCCTGGGCGGGGATATCGATGGTGGCAGCGTATCCCTCGCCCTCCACCTGGCGCTGAAAGGTAACGGCAAACTCCATCTTCATGCCGGGAAGCTCCATGACACCCTTCCAGCGCTCACCCTTCGAGGACGCTTCCTGGCCGAGAAAACTCCTCCCCCACCCTTCGCTCCAGGCGGCTGCCGCTGCCGAGCTGGCCGGCGCGGCCACCGCGATGAGCAAGACGAGGCCGGGGATGAACGTGGCCCCTGTTCGTGCTGTCGTTCTCATGCCGATGAACTCCTTGGTGGCGGGCCAGCTGGTTCGCCAGCGCCTTTCTATGCCCATTCTTTTATTTGCCGCCGCCGGCGATTTTCTGCGCGGCATGAGGCTCGACGACGACATCGTCGATTCTGTCCTTGTCACGCAGCCAAGGGCGAGAAAGGACACCCACAATCTCATCGAGTATGTCAGGGCTAGCGGATTTTGAGCTCATCAGCATGAACCGAAGAGTCACGTCTGCTGCAGCGACAGGTTAGGCGGCAGGTCGCGGACATTGCGGCTAGGTTAGGTCAACCAATAGGCAGTGCCGATGGCGGCGAGCCCGCCCATCGCTTGCAGGGCGAGTACCAAAGTGGGCTCCTGAAGAATAGTCATTCTGCCCCATCCGGTTTCTGCTCTTGGATCGTGCCGTCCGTACATCATAAGGTATGAGTTTGAGGCGAGCGGATGTCGTGGAGACGATACGCGACGCGCTGCGGCGAGCATACGGTGAACAAGGCCCGAACGAGCGCTTGGTCACGCTGTGCGCGGTGCAAGGACTATGGCACGACCGGGAGAACCTCGGCAGGAGCCGACGGTACGTGAGAAGGCGGCGACGAGAACCGAGACGCCGCCCACGGGCACGGTGCTGACCGGCGTTCCCCTCGACTCCGATGTCTTCGTCGAGATCCTGCGGGGCAATCCGACTGGCCGCCCCAAGAGAGGCTTGCTGTTTCCACGTGGCACCCTGCTGGCAATGCTCCTGGGGTGGAGCCTCGCAAGCCCCTTGGGCTCCATGGGGGCGGTGGAGACAAGGCTACCCTCAAAGCAGTCCTGCTCGATCGCGCCCGAGCCGCACGAGGATCCGAAGTCCATCGTGCGAATCTGGCGCCGTACGCGCAAGCAGCGCGCGCTCCGTAAGCTTTATGTGGCGCCAGGCTGGAGCTCCCCGCGGCCGGTGCGCGGCAACGTCAACACCCTGGGCTGGGAGGACAGCGCCAGCATCTCGCTCGACGGCAAGACGCTCGGTTTCATGGAGACTAGCCTCGACGTGCTGAAGTGGGTCGCGCCGGTCTCCGAGGGCGGAGGTGGAGCCGATCCTGCCACGCTGACGTTGTTCCAGCGGGGAGCCAGCCGCGGGCGTCAGCCACCCTGGAGCACCCACTTCTACGTCGCCCCGATCCGCTCGCGGCGCAAGTTCCTCACCTGCAAGGCGGCACTATTCCCGTTCAGCGATCCCAGCCGCTGGGAGTGGGCAGGGCAGCAGGCGGCCGACGGCAGCTGGAGCTATGTCTCCGCCGACATCAACGCCGTTCAGTACGATCCGGATATCTACCGGGACGGCGTTCGGCTCTCGTTCAACTCCACGACGATGGACGACGACCCGCACTTCGACTCCGACAGCGGAGATATGTTCTTCTGGAGCGTCGACCGCCCCGGCGCCCCGATGGGCGTGGAAACGATTTGGCTCACCCACGAGACCGCACCCGACGTATGGACGGAACCCGTACCCCTGCCAGCGCCGATCAACCTCGCCGACTCCGACCAGCGCCAGCCGCATCTTGCCCAGGACGGCTACCTGTACTACAGCTCCAGCGAGGTGAACGGGCAACTGGCCATCTACCGGGCACGGCGCACCGGCTTCAACACCTGGGAGGACAAGGAGCGCCTGATCGGCGCGCCCTCCAGAATCGCTCCCAAAGGGCTCACCGTGATTGCCCTCGGAGAGCCCACGCTCACGGCTGCCGGTGATCGCCTCGTGTTTGTCGTCGTATATCGCGACCCCCGGACCGACTCCTACGACGCCGACATCGTCTGGGTGAAATAGGGCCTCGGCCGGCGCCCTTCAGCATGACCGGTGCGGTCGACGTCATCACCCAAGGGACCAATGCACCTATTGGCACCCGGGGACCTTATAGATTCTAGCAATCCATTTGGCTGCCCACACCCCCTCAAGGGCGCGGAGCCTCGGCGGCTTAACTACTTCTTATGCGGGGATACTCCCCTTGTCGGCCCTCGAAGTGTCCTCCAGGTACTGTCGGGCTAGAGCATAGCCGAACAATGCCCCTCCCGCCGCGCACTCCACTCGCCGCATGACGGGCTAGGCGCTCAGCTGCCGCCAACAGGCCGCCGGTGGTCGCCAAGGCACTCAAGTGCCGATGCCCGAAGGCTACCAAACCCCAATTGAAACGCGCTGTTGGCGGTCACCTGCAGGCGCGAAGCGGCTGCCTGGTGCCTGCGCGTGTTAGCGCTCAGTAGATGCACGCATCGAGGATCGACAGCGCTTCCTCCAATACCTGTACCGGGGCCCTCCCTATTCGCTTCGCTTCGAGTTCTTCTGGCCTGTACTCTTTCGAGATGCAACCAACAAGTTCACGCAGGTCGTGCCCGCCGCGCACGCGCCGAAGGGGTGTCACGACCAGGGTGCCCTTGTGCACCACCACCTCCACCTCATCCCCCACGTCGATGTCGGCGTTCGACAGCAGCTCCTTGCTCAATCGAAGCCCCTGACTGTTGCCCCACTTCTGGATCTTGGTGACCATCGTGCCTCCGCCTTTGGCTATCCGAAGTATAGCCATACGGATCCAGCAAGATCAACGCCTGCCACTGTCGCGGAGCTGAAGGTGTTGAAGATGCGCCTGCTCGCCTCCGGCACCTTGATGGGCTCGAGGCCGGCCGATTGGAGCTGCTGGTTGAGGCCGGGGAGCCGATCCTCGATCAGGGCCTGCAGGCGCGAGGACAGCGCCTCGAGCTGGGCCTCCAGCCGCGCCTTCTGGCGGCGCTGATCGGCGGTGGGCGGCGTCAAGGTGCCGGGCCGCACGCCGACGCCCTCGAAACTTCCCACTAACCGGCGCAAGCGACCCTGGAGAGCGCCGAAGCCCCGACCCTGACGACCTCCGAAGCCGCCGAAGCCGCGATTCTGGCGACCCAGCAACGCCTGCAGCTGCTCGGCGACGGAGTCGAGCTCTTGTCGCAACGCCTTCGGCGTCTGCTCGCCCGACCCCTCCTTGCGACGCTGCTGTAGCTGGGCTCGGATCTCCCCGATCACGCTGCTGCCTCGATAGGCCGTGCTCTGATCATCGCGCAGGGCAAGCAGGAAATCAAAGCGCGCCTCGAGATCCGCCTCGGACAGCGCCAGCAACGGATCGTGGGATACCGTGACCGTCGTGGTGGAGCTCGCGTCGCCGGCGCTGACACGCACCGTGTACCGCCCCGGCAAGACGAAGGGGCCGGCGGGTGCCGGACGGCCCGGGTCGGACTCGGCACCGTCAACGCGCAGGTCCCAGAGCAGACGGTTGATGCCCGGCTGCGCCGGCGCCGCCAGCGTTCGCACGACCTGCCCGGAAGCATCGAGGATGCTGACCCGGGCCGGAGAATCATCGGTCGCATCCTCGCCTGCCGGCGCCGCGTTGGTCGAGGCTTCCTCCACGGGTGCGGCAGCCTCGAGGCTTGCTGCTAGCTCCGGCTCGACCCAGTAGTCGATGATGGCGCCGAAGGGCGGGTTGGGGGCGGCGTAGGCCGCATGGGCACGGTAGCTGGTGTCCTTCCAGTAGTAGAAGTAGCGGGCCGGACGCACCGGGAAGGCGTGCAGCGCCTCGTCGCGCACCGGGGGCAGCAAGCGCTCCAGCGCGGTGATCTGATCGAGGATCCAGATGCTGCGACCGTGGGTGCCGATGACCAGATCGTTTTCGCGCGGCTGGATGAGCATGTCGTCGACGGGCACGGTGGGTAGGTTGTTGCGCAACGGCAGCCAGTGCATGCTGGCGTCGAGGCTGCAAAAGACCCCGTGCTCAGTGCCGACGAAGAGCAGATCCGGGTTGCGGGGATGCTCGATGATGACGTTGACGGCGTCGGCCGGCAGGTCATTCACCACCGATGTCCACGACTGACCGAAGTCTTCGGTGCGGAAGATGTAGGCACCAAAATCGTCGTCGCGGTGGGCGTCGAAGGTGACGTAGGCGGTGGAGGCCGTCCTTCTCGAGGCCAGCACCCGGCTGACGTAGGTACCCGGTGGCACGCCACTGATGTTGGCGCTGACGTCGGTCCAGCCAGCGCCGCCATCGCGGCTTACCCGCACGACGCCGTTGTCGGTTCCCACCCAGAGGACGCCGGCCCGCAGCGGCGACTCCGAGATCGTCGTGATCTCGCCGTAGGAGCCGGTGCCGTCGTTACGCGACAGCGTCTGCTCATCGGCAACAATGCCCATGATCGGTATGGCGTCGCGATCGGGGTTGCCGGCAAGGTCGGGGGTTCGCTGCCAGCTGTCGCCGCGGTCGTGGGAGATGAACAGCCGGTTGCCGCCGAAATAGATGGTATTGCTGTCGTGCGGGGAGATGTGGATAGGGGAGTTCCAGTCGAAGCGGTAGCGCTCCGGCTCGCCGTCGGCTTGCGTGGGGGGCAGCGGACGGATGCTCTTGCGGTTGCCGGTGCGGGCATCGAAGCGGATGATGTTGCCGTCGTTGGAATCGATGTAGACGGTGTCGGGATCATCGGGATCGGGCTGCGCATACATGCCGTCGCCGAAATCGGTCTGCTGCCAGTCGTCGTTGATGATGCCCGCATACCTGCGGGTGGCGCTGGGACCCCGCCAGGAGTGGTTGTCCTGCATGCCGCCGTAGATCCAATAGGGATCTCTGCTGTCGACACCGATGCCGTAGAACTGGCCGATGGCGAAGTTGTTGATCTTGCGCCAGCTATGGCCGCGGTCGTAGGAGTCGTAGAGGCCGCCGTCGCCGCCCAGCAGCAGGTGCTTCGGCTCGGCGGGATCGATCCACAAGGCGTGATGGTCGGAGTGAACGCCGATGTCGTAGGTCTGGCGCGTCGGCAAGCGCTCGAAACTTTCCCCACCGTCCATCGACACGTAGCTCTCGGTGGCAACGACGTAGACCACCTGATCGGAGGTCGGGTCGATGCGCAGGTTGCTGTAGTACATCGGTCGCGGATCGAGGCTGTTGACCCGCTTCCAGGATTCGCCGCGGTCCTCGGAGCGATAGACCCCGCCATCGGCGTGCTGGATGATGGCCATCACCACCTCGGGGCGACTCGCCGACACCGCCAGGCCGATGCGACCGGTGTTGCCGGTGGGCAGGCCGTTGTTCAGCGCCGGATCCGAAAGCTTCGTCCAGGAGGCGCCAGCGTCCATGCTCCGGTAGATGCCGCTGCCCAGCCCGCCGCCGGCGAAGCCCCAGGCGCGGCGGCGGCGTTGATAGGCGGCAGCGTAAAGGATGCTCGGGTCGGCGGCGTCCATGGCCAGATCGATGACGCCGGTGTCGTCGTCGATGCGCAACACCTGCTGCCAGCTGGCACCACCATCGGTGGTCTTGTAGACGCCACGCTCGGGGTTCGGGCCCCACAGGTGCCCGACGGCGGCGACGTAGGCGGTGTCGGGATCGCTCGGGTGCACGACGAGGCGGCCGATATGGTGGGTCTCATCGAGGCCCAGATGCTGCCAGCTCTCACCCCCGTCTCTGGAGCGATAGACACCGTCGCCCCAGGTGCTGCTCTGGCGGTTGTTGGCCTCCCCCGTTCCCACCCAGATGACGTGCGCATCGGAGGGAGCGATGGCGACGTCGCCGATGGTGCTGGTCGGTTGATCATCGAACAGCGGCGTCCAGGTGATACCGTTGTTGCGGCTCACCCACAGCCCACCCGAGGCGGTGCCGACGTAGATCGTCGCCGGATCGCCCGCATGAACCTCGATATCGTCGATGCGCCCGCCGGTTACGGCAGGGCCGATCGGGCGCCACTGCAACCCCCCGACAAGCGCCGCATCCAGCGTCTCGGCCGCCTGCCCGCCGAACGAGGAGGTGGCAACGACGAGGGCCGTTGCCGTCATTGCTACCACCGCCGCCACGACGGTAGGGGAACGGAAGCAAGCAAGACCCCGCCAGGGCCGGAGGATTCTCGGGCCCCGGACGGAGCACGAGGGGGGGGGAAGACGATCGACGAAACGATGAAGATGTGAACCCATGTCTGCCTCCAGGATTCGGGCTCGGACCACTTGTACGATCTTCTCCAGGTCTCCTCCCCCACTGCTGGCGCCCTTTTCTGTTCATGCCGCTCACCGCCAACGGGGCCTCGCGGGGGCGCCTTCCGCAACTTGCCAAATGACGCTACCCGAGTTCCCCCATCCCGGCAAGCGAGAGCAAGTAGGGTGATAGCCCGCTTTTTTTTTGTCGCGCTTCGTCGCGACGGCGTGGTCAGGCCCGCGCCGGCGGCAGGAGGGCGATGAGGAATGCGGGCGAGATGATGTCAGTGGAAAAGAAAGAAAGAGCCAGAGCCCAACAGTTTCTGGCCCCTGCGCGTACTTAAGGGTGTGGAGAGAACGCTGACCATCCATACACATGGGCTTGACCTGGCGGTGGGAGTGAGCTCGACGGAACGCCTGGCAGAGCTGTTCGACGCCCACCAGCGGTACCTCTATCGCCTGGCGCGCCGGCTCTCCAGGGACCCGGAGGAGGCCAAGGACCTGCCGCAGGAGACCTTCTTGCGTGCGGCGAGGCGCCCCGACAGCATCCCGGTGGAGGAAAGGGCCGCACGGGCCTGGCTGGTGCAGGTGCTGGTGAACCTCTGTCGTGACCGCTGGCGGCGGCTGAAGGTTCGGCGCGCCGCCGGACCGGCACCGGCGTGGAGCCAAGCTCGGCCCGCCGACCCGGAATCGGCGGCACAGGCTCGCGCCACCGTGGCGGCGGCCCTGGCGTCGCTGCGGCCACGCACCCGCGCCGTCGTCGTGCTGCACGAGATCGAGGAGCTGGCACTGCCCGAGATCGCACGCCTGCTGGGAATCAGCGAGGTCACGGTGCGCTGGCACCTGGCCACCGGACGCAGCCAGGCACGACGATACCTCCGCCTGGCGCGAGAGGAGAGGATGGAGAGGGAAAGATGAGAGCCCATCGCCAGAATATTTCCGACGATGAACTGAGGGCACTGTTGCGGCGCCACGACCCGGCTGCCGATGGCAGCGAGCCATGGGCGAACGAGCTGGCTGCCATGCGACGCGCAATCCTGCAGCAGGCAGCCGAGCGCCGAGCCTCCTGGTTCGGCCTCTCATGGACCGCCATCGGAGCCGCAGCCGCCGTCGCCGGGGCTGTTTTCGCCGTGGCGCTGCTCTTGCGGCTCGGGCCGGGAGCAATGACCTCCGGACCCCAGGCAGATCGCCTCTCGGCAGAAGCCGGAGAGGAGTCCGGGACCACCCCTGTCGCCCCCTCCGGTGGCGCTGGAGAGGAGGCGCGTGCGGACAACGAGAGCGGGCAGCGCGCGGCGCCTGAGGGCGGCGCCATAGAGGAACCGGCCCGGGAGCGCGCCGCGACCGCGGCCGGGCATCCTCGGCCCGGCCGGCAGGCGCGTACCGTTCGCTTCACGGCGCCGCGAGGAACCCGCATCATCTGGACGCTGGATCCCGACTTCAAAGCTCCCACCCTCGAGCCTCGCAACCAGGCCCGACAAGGACGATGACCATGCACAAGAACAGACGCCGATCGACTCTCCTGCTGCTGGCCACGGCCGCCCTGCTTTCATCGCCGGCACTGGCCGCCGCACCGGTGGCGATGAACCCGCTTGGCCAGGGCGACGTCACACCCGCCACACAGGCACCGGCGGTGGAAACCCGACTGCACGCCGTCCGCTACATCAGCCTCCCTAGCGCCTATACTCTGGCCAAGTCGGTTTGCGGCGAGATTCCCCGTGAGCTCCGCGGAGTTACTGAGTGCGGAGTCGCTTTTACAGAGCAGAGCGAGCAGAAAGGCTACATCCTGCTCACCACCACGCCGGCGATCCAGGAGCATTTTGCCGCCCTGCTGGCGCGGGTCGATCAGCCGCCGCTGACGCAGAGCTTCCACATCGTCGTCCTCGCCGCCAGCGAGGAAGAGGCGCCATCGGCCACCCTGCCCGGCGGCGCCCAGCAGGCGCTCGAGGACATCAAGGAGCTGCTGCCCTTCAGGAGCTTCCGGGTGCTGGATTCCGGCTGGCTGAAGACCTCCTCACAGGCCGCAACGACCTTGAGCGGACCCACCGGCTTCGAGGTAGAGCTGGCCTTCCGGCCGGTCCCCGACTCGCAGGGCGAGCTACTGATCGAGGGGTTCGAGCTGACCCAGAGAATCGAGCCCGTTCACTCGCCCACCGGCGAAGCCCAGGGCCCCAGCCATCGAAGGATCCTCTCGACCACCCTCGGCAT
>JBHHYG010000114.1:0-9793 GCA_046757445.1 Acidobacteriota bacterium | reverse complement strand
TGTCCTCGCAGCCCCTGCGCCCGCTCGCTTCACGACCCGTTGAGAAATGCGGGCTGGCAGTAACGGGTAGAGTACGCTCTTATCGGCTGTCGAGCCGATATTCGATCTGGATGATCTCGGTCTCTCCTCTCTTGATACGCACGGTCCTCTGCTGCCGGCCCAGCTTTTCGTGCCACAGCTCCAGACGATAGCTGCCGACCGGAATGCCCGAGATGCGGAACCGCCCGTTCTCGTCGGTGACCGCATGGAACGGATGGTCATCGACCCTGATGAAGGCCTGCATCCACCCGTGCACGTCGCACTTGACGATGATCATGCCCGCTCGATCCGCGCTCTTGGTGACGGTCGTCTTCTCGAGCGGTAGGGCAACGTTGGCGTTGACGGCACCATAGAAATGCTCGGTGTGGAGCATCGGATCGTTGTTGATCGCCACGATCTCACTGCCGACGGTCAGAACGCTGACATGAGGGACGAAGCGACATGCACGGTTGTCGAGCACCAAACGCTCTGCCTCGTGCGGCGGCACTTTCGCCGTCGGCACACCCTCCACGACGACGATGACGTTTTCGATCCCCCGATCGGCCGAGGAGACAAGCAGATCCTCGAGGGTCTGCCCATGGCCGCAAACTTTCGGGTCGGTGGTGTTCTCTACCTGGGTTGGCTGCGGCCAAACATCGCCGCTCAGACGAACGCGCCCCTCGAGGGTCCCCACATGGTGGGCACGCAAGGCTTCCACATCTTGGCTCGGCGCCTGCGGCGCGGCCAGCAGGAGCAGGCCAAAACAGCTGACGACGGCACTCCGTATCATCGGCGATCTGGGCTCCAAGTTATCGGGGTCGCGAGCAATCCCGGCGTCGCGCTTCCTCGACGCTGCAGCCAGCATCGCCTGCGCCGGTGCTCCTTCACCGCGCCCACGAGGCGCATGCGCGAAGAACCACTAGGGATTCCCCGCACCCTGTCGGGACCCGGCTCGATGATCTGCACCGACCTGATGGTGTCGGTGCCACGCAGCGAGCCGTCGCTGTTCGAATACCAAGTGCGACGCTTCGGAAGTCGCAGGCCGCCAACAACGACCTCGCCCTCGAAGACCATCGTGTCACCGTCGTTCTTGTCCTGATCGTGGAAAAACTGACAACCGAGCAGACGGCCCGTGCCTGGTTCGAAAAAGAGGTACCAGGTATCGGTGCCCACCTCCGGCTCATAGGTGGCACGTATGGCCAGGACCTCCCGGCCCTGGAACGTCATCGCGGTCGGCCCCGGATCGAGGATGGTGCCCGGGTCCTTCAACTTCATCGGTAAGCCGAGCAGAAACAGGAAATAGTTGGACCAGTACGATAACTGCTCGGGCTCGAGGTCATGTTTCTCACGATCTTCCCTCGTGATCGACTCGGAGCCGTTGAGCTTCGTCGTCCAGGTATCCCCTCGCCGCGTCACCTCGATAATGTCTTCGTGCCACGTCATGTGAAGCTCGAAGATGCCCGAAGCGTTGTCGACGAACAGATCGACATTCCGATCCCACCACTCGCTGTGACCCATTTTGATATCGAAGCGAAGTGGCTTCCGCGACCAGATACCGTCGGGATCGTGGTAGGCGATGGCGCGGTCCAGAAGACCCTCCGCCGCCGACTTCTGCCGGGACATACCGAACGAGCTGCCACCGGCCTTGCCGGTGGCAGCCGGATCGGCTATCCAGCCGGCCTCAGCCCCAGCGGCGACGTCACCGACGGCAGCGGCGACCCCGGTTACCGGCACCACCCAGACGGACAAGGAGATGACCAGCAACCATCTCAGGAGTACGAATGAGCCGCCAGCTCTGAACATCCCAGAACCCTTCGATACGACAGGTTGCGCAAAGATCCGTCCCCTCAACCTGCACCGACTCGATCATATACGGCCTGGAAACGCAAAGATCCAGGCCGGGGCAGGCCCGAGGTGTACGCCATGATGCGCTGGGAAGAAGATCTGGCAGCGGCGTCCGCGTGCTCGCTACTTCTGCCACTCCTTCTTCACCACACGATCGAGCGGCTGCTGTGCCGGCGCCACCCGGAACGCTTCCCTTGTCTTGAGATTGAAGCGGTTGCCCGGGGCCAGGAAGTAGAACTGCCCGCCGGCCCCACCGGGTCCCCCCTCGAGCCAGCTATGGTGATCGTAGATCGCCACGTAGCCCTGTCCCATGACCTCGAAGATGTCGCCCCGCACGACGATGGCGGTGTTTTCGTCGATGCCGATGCCGAGTAGCTCGGGATGGGCTTCGATGATCTCGATGAGATCGAACTGGCGGTTGCGCCGTAGCAGATGCTGGTCGATGGCGGTGTTCTTGAGGAAGCCCAAACCTTCCTGGTGATCTCCCATCATGATGGTGTTGGCGCTGGTGTCACCGCGAGCGAGATATGCCCCTTGGATGGTTGCGCCCGCCGAGGATCCGCCGACCACACCACCGCGCTCGAGCAACGCCCACAGCTCCTCATGGACCTTGGTGTTGAGGTAGGCATCCGTCAGCCGCCATTGCCGGCCGCCGCCAAACCACACTCCCCTGGCTGCACGAATGGGTTGCACGAACTCGTCGGTGTCGGCCACCTCGGGATCGGTGGTGTGCAGCACGGTGAGGTTGGTGGCGCCATTCTCCTTGAAGATCCTGAGGCCGGAATTGTACTGGTCGTAGTGTTCCCTCCCTCCAGCAGTAGGAATCACCACGATCGGTGCGTCGGGCCCTCCGGCCAGGTTGAGGAAGCGCTGCACAATGGCCGGGTCGCGCATGGCGCCGCCGACGATCACCAGGGAGCCATGGGCGGGGCCCACCTCTTGGGCAACGGCGCCCGCGGTGAAGACGACAATGCTCACCAGCAGTAGCATGGAAATCAAGGTTCGCTTCATGGGACCTCCGGAATCAGCCCGTCAGTCGCTGACGGCCTGCTGCCGCCAGCGCCAGCATAGAATATCTTTTCGACAACGAAGGGGCACATGATAGCGAGTGGGCGCTGCCGTTGTCACCCCGACGTCGCACGGATAAAGTCCGCTTGCAGACGGTGCGCCCGACTGCCGCCGATCTGCCCGAGAGCGAGGATCGATGAACAAGAGCTCGTGGGTCGCCGCCGCCACTCTGCTGGTGACAATGATCTCGGCGCCCGCTTCCCCGTCGCCGCAAGCCAGCGTCCCCACACCCGAGTCGGTGCTCGGCTTCCACGTCGGGGCGGACTTCGAGCTCGCCAGCTACGACGAATCGCTCGACTACTTCCGCCGCCTCGACGACGCTAGCGATCGCCTACAGCTGGTCGAGGTCGGCCGCACCTCCGAGGGCCGACCCTGGTACATAGCGCTGATCTCCTCGGCCGAGAACCTTGCCAACATCGACCGATACCGAGAGATCTCCCTCCGCCTTGCCCATCCGGAGGGACTGACAGACCAGGAAGCCCGGCGGCTGGCCCGTGAGGGCAAGGCGATCGTGCATATCGACGGCGGCCTACATGCCACCGAGGTCGCCCACGCCCAGCACACCATCCAGCTCGCCTACGATCTGATCAGCAGCGATGCTGACCCCGAAATCCGGGCGATCCTCGACAACGTCATCCTGCTGCTGTGGCCGTCGATCAATCCCGACGGCCAGAACATCGTGGTCGACTGGTACGAGTCGAACCTCGGCACTCCCTACGAGGTGTCACCGCTGCCGAGGCTTTATCAGAAGTACGTCGGCCACGACAACAACCGCGACGCTTACATGCTCAACATGATCGAGTCACGGGTCATCGCCCGCACCTGGCGACAGTGGCAGCCGCAGATCGTCTACATTCAGCACCAGTCCTCGCCTTTCCCCACCCGCATCTGGTTGCCACCCTTTGCCGAGCCTGTCGCGCCACAGGTGCATCCGCTGATGTCGCGTACCGTCAACCTCATCGGCATGGCCATCGCCGAGGCACTGGAGGAGCGCGGCCAGGTGGGAGCGGTACATATGGGCACCGGCTTCGACGCCTGGTACCCGGGCTATACCGATTACCTGCCGATGCTGCAGAACGCCGCCGCTTTCTGGACCGAGACCGCCCTCTACCGCTACGCCACGCCGCACTTCTACACGCTGCGGGATTACCCCGCCGACCGCCGCGAGCTACGTCCGGAGTCCCTTTACTCGAGCCCCTGGAAGGGAGGATGGTGGCACCTGCGGGATGCCGTCGACTACATGCTCACCGCCTCCATCGCCACCCTCGATGTCGCAGCCAAGTATAAGGATCGCCTCCTTTACAACCGCTACCAGGCCGGCCGCGACATTACCGCCAAGTACGCCGCTGAGCCGCCCTACGCCTACTTCATTCCACAGCAGCAGCATGACCCGGTGGCACCGGTGGAGCTGCTTCGGCGCCTGGCCTTTCACGGCGTCAGGGTCTATCAGCTCGACCAGCCGGTGGCTTTCGAGGGGATCAACCACCCGACCGGCACCTGGGTGGTGCCGATGAACCAGGAGTTCGCCGAGCTGGCACGGCAGCTGCTGAAGGTCCAGCACTATCCCGACCTGCGTGACTATCCGGAGGGGCCGCCGGAGCAACCCTACGACGTTGCCGGCTGGACCTTGCCCTACCAAATGGACGTGCACGTCATCGAGGCCACCACACCATTGACCGATGCGGTGCGCGAAGCGATGAGGGCTGTGCGGGCACAGGCACAGGACTGGCGAGCCACGGCGCGCCGTGAGGGCACGGCCGGCGCCAGCTCCGAGGCAGACGCCGCTCCTTTCGATAGCGCTCCCGGCATCGGCTTCGACACCGATCCGGTGGCCGCGGGCATCGTGCCGCCGGCAGGCAAGGTGACCGGTAGGGGTCCCACCCTTTCACTATCAGCGGCGCAGAACAACACATTCCGCGCCCTCAACCGTGCCTGGGACGAAGGCGGCCGCGTACGCTTCGAGCCCGCAGCGCCGAGCGGGAACGGAGAGCCAGCTGCGAGCGGCCGCTATCTGATCACCGGCCTCAACCGCGAGGCTACCGGCGAGCTCATCGATTCTTTAGCCTTGCAGGCAGAGCGCACCCGTGCCGGAGGCACAGCGCTGTCCCGGCCACGCCTCGGTCTGTATCGGCCCTGGTCACCGAGCATCGACGAAGGCTGGACCCGCTGGCTGCTCGAGCGCTATGGCTTCGCCTTCACCAACCTCAGGAACTCTGACTTTCATGCCGGCTCCCTGGGCGACCGCTTCGACGTCATCATCTTCGCCGACTACAGTCGCCAGCAGATCCTCGACGGATTCGCTGCTGGCTCCGTTCCGCCCCGCTATACAGGCGGTATCGGCAAGGACGGCGCGCGCGCCCTCGTCCGGTTCGTGCGCTCGGGTGGCACCCTTGTGTGCTTGAACCGTAGCAGCGACTTTGCCATCGCGGAGCTGCACCTTCCCGTGAAGAACGTGGTGGCGGATCTCGAGCGCGACGAATTCTTCGTCGGCGGCTCGCTTCTCGCTGTCACCGCAGACCCTTCCCATCCACTGATGACCGGCATGCCCGAGGATGCCAAGGTCTTCTTCGATCACAGCCCTGTGTTCACCACCAGCGAGGGATTCGAGGGTGCGGCCCTGGCCAAGTACTCGCAGCAGGGCTCGCCGCTGCTGTCCGGCTACTTGCTGGGCGATGAGCACCTCCATGGCTACGCGGCGGCGCTCGACGCGCGCAGCGGTGACGGCCATGTCATCCTCATCGGCTTCCGGCCGCAATGGCGAGGGCAGCCCTTCGGCACCTTCCGGGTGCTGTTCAATGCCGCGCTCTACCACGGCGGGCTCGCCGCCGTTGCCCAGGGCCGCCCGGACTTCTGGACGCCGCCACCGGAACCCGAAAAAGCGGATAAGAAAGAACCCGAAAAAAAGCAATCGGGCAGAGGTAACCAGAGGCCGTAAGGGGTCGCGCAGCCGTTCACGATGTTGGTTGCGGCTCGATAGAAAGAGGAAACGTTGGATCTCAGATCCGCAACCTTGTTCATCATCGGCCTGGTGCTGTTGATCGGCGGTGCCGAGGCACTGGTGCGCGGCGCCTCGCGCCTCGCCGAGGCCCTTCGGATATCCCCCCTGATCATCGGCCTCACCGTGGTGGCCTGGGGCACGGGCTCGCCGGAGATGGCGGTGGGCGTAGGAGCGGCCTTTCGGGGCCAGCCCGACCTCGTCATCGGCAACGTCGTCGGCAGCAACATCGCCAACGTCCTGCTCATCTTGGGCCTCGCCGCGATCATCACGCCGCTGGTGGTGTCGCAGCGGCTGGTTCGCCTCGACGTGCCGCTGATGATCGGCGTCTCTGGCCTCGCCCTGCTGCTATGCCTGGACGGACGAGTCACCAGGCTCGACGGGCTGTTACTTTTCACCCTCATCGTCGCCTACACGGTCTGGTCGATCCGCGAGAGCAGAAAGGTCAGTCCCGAGGTGGAGGCGGAATACGTCAGGAAGTTCGGTCTCCACGGGCCCGCCAACAGGAAGCGGCTCATCGCCCACCTGCTGTTGATTGGCGTCGGCCTCGTGGCCCTTGTGCTGGGCTCGGCCTGGCTGGTGGAGGGAGCGGTGGCGATCGCCGAGACGCTCGGCCTCAGCAAGCTGGTCATCGGCCTGACCATTGTGGCGATCGGCACATCGCTTCCGGAGCTCGCTACTTCGGCCGTCGCCAGCTTCCGGAAGGAACGCGACATCGCCGTGGGCAACGTCGTCGGCAGCAATATCTTCAACATCCTGGCGGTGCTCGGCGTCACCGCCGTCGTTGCACCAGCGGGCATTCGCGTGACCTCTGCCGCCCTCAGCTTCGACATACCGTTCATGATCGCCGTGGCCATCGCCTGCCTGCCCATCTTCTTCTCCGCTAACCGCATCAATCGCTGGGAGGGTGTGCTGTTCCTCGGAGCCTACGTCAGCTACATTGCCTACCTCGTTCTCAAGGCAACCCACCACGACAGCCTGGCGGGGTTCACCAGGATCATGCTGCTGTTCGTCGTGCCGCTCACCGTGCTCACCCTGCTGGTCATCATGGCTCGCGCCCTGCAGCAGCGACACATCGAGGGGGACTGAGTTGATGCGCAAGACACCGGTGCTGTTCTTGTCCTCGTTGACAGCTTCCGAGCGACGCATCTACAAAGCCGTGACCTTTATCTTCATCGGCATCTTTCTCGCCTTCATGTGGCCTATCTACCTCTACTTCGACCGTATTCGCCCCTTCGTGATCGGCCTACCGCTGTCCCTTTTCTACCTCATCGTCCTGCTGCTGGTTTCCTTCCTGACTCTTCTCGGACTCTATCTATGGGAAAGTCGCCACGACAAGCTCTAGCCCGAACTTCTCAACGGCTCCGGCTGCGCGGGCGCCAGCGTGGCGCAATCGAGGCACGTCCCGAGTCCGGCAGCCCGTAACGACGACGGTCGCCTGAAAGATGGAAAGCTGGCTCATCGTCTTCCTGATCACCCTCAGCTACCTGCTCATCTCCTTGATAGTAGGCCTGCTGTCGGGGCGTCGTGCTTCCAGCTCGACCGTCGGTTACGTCGCCGCTGACCGTGAGTTCGGCTTTCTGGTTCTCTACTTCATCATGGGAGCCTCGATCTTCAGCGCCTTCGCCTTCCTCGGTGGCCCCGGCTGGGCGTACTCACGCGGCGCGGCAGCCTTTTACATCCTCTCCTACGGGACCGTCGGCCTGGCGCCCTGGTACTTCTTCGGCCCGCGCGTCGCCAAGCTGGGGCGCAAGTTCGGCTATGTCACCCAGGCCGAGCTGTTCGCCCACCGTTTCGACAGCCCGGCGCTGTCGGTCCTGCTGGCGCTGATCAGCCTGGTCGCTTTTCTCCCCTACTTGACGCTGCAGATGCAGGGGGCCGGCTACGTCTTCAGCGTCGTCACCGAGGGGCGGGTTCCCGAGTGGGCCGGCGCCGCCATCGCCTACGCGGTGGTGCTCGTTTACGTCTACAAGAGCGGCGTGATGGGGGTGGGATGGACCAACACTTTCCAGGGCAGCTTCATGATGGCGCTGGCCTGGGGCCTTGGCATCTATCTGCCCTTCAAGCTGTACGGAGGTATCGGCCCGATGTTCGAGGCGCTCTCGGAGGCCTCGCCGGCGATGCTGGTGGCGCCTGGCCTGGACGGCGCCGGGCACGTTTGGACCTGGGGAGGCTACTGCAGCTCCATCGCCATCTCGGTCTTCGGCTTCAGCCTCTGGCCCCACTACTTCATGAAGATCTACACGGCCCGCAACATCCGCACACTCAAGCGGACAGTGGTCTTCTATCCCACCTTCCAGGTCTTTCTCGTACCTATCCTCTTTATCGGCTTTTCCGGCATCCTGCGCTTCCCGGGAGTCGAGCCCGCCGACGCCATCCTGCCCACCATCATCACCTCGCTCGGTTTGCCCGCGGTGGTCGTCGGCCTGTTTTGCGCCGGCGCCCTGGCGGCCTCCATGTCCACCGGCGACGCCCTGGTGCACGCCGCCGGCTCCATCCTGGTGAAGGACCTCTACAAGGTCTGGTTCCGGCCGCAGATGGATGATCGTGCCGAGACCCGGCTCATCCGCTTCCTGGTGGTGGTCATCAGCGGCATCGCCTACTACTTCGCGGTGATCTCGCACTTCTCGCTGGTCTACTTGTTGCTGCTCTCGTACGGTTTCATCGCCCAGCTTTTCCCGCTGCTGCTGGCCACCTTGTTCTGGCCGCGCTCGACCCGTCCCGGGGTGCTGGCCGGGCTACTCGCCGGCTGCCTGGTAACGGTGGTCTGGAACCTCGCGCCGTCGCTGCAGTGGCAGCAGATCCATCCCGGCATCTGGGGAGTGGTCGCCAACCTCGTCACCATGGTCGTTGTATCACTGGCAACGACGCCCATGGACGAGGCCCACGTCCGTCAGTTCGTGATCGCGTAATGGGCGGGCCCGATTAGCTGCGGGCGCCGGAGGCGGCGTCAGCTTCATCGGCTGGGTTAGTGCTCCCATCCGTAAATACGATGACGTTTCCAGCGCCGGGACTGGCCGCTTTCTTTGTCGCGGCTCCTACACGATGCGCACAGGCATCGCGAGCGTCGCCGCTCCGCGAACTCGCCTCAGTCGCGCTCGCCGCAAACATCACCGTACTTGCGGATGGGAGCACTTAGCTGGCGAATGACCCCGAACGGCAGTCGCGGCCGCCGGGACACTCCTATTCGATACTCTTCAGCCACGGCGATCCTTCTTCTTAACCAGACTAACGATCGTCTTCTGCACGTTCCGCTCGAGCGCGGCCGGGGTCTTGAGGAAGTTGAGATACGTCAGGATCTCGCGTCGGCGCGAGGGCGCGAGCAGTCCCCACGCCGCTTCCGCCTGCTCGTTCCCGTCGAGGGCTTCGCGCAACACAGCGGGCATCTCCAATTCCCGGGAGCTACGGTCAGGTCTCAATGTCACATGGACGCGATCCCCCACACCCACGCCGGCCGTATCGCGCATCCACCTGTCGAGATACAGGCGGGGCGCGCTCGATCGCAACACGAGGAGCGTCGAGCGGAACCAGCCCCCGGGCGCGAGCCGGCCGATCGCTTGCAGCCGAGCAGCGTCCTTCGCGAGACTACTCCTCCTCGGCGCGCCGGCGGACTTCTTCTCCGTGGCGCCCGCAGCAGCCACCTGCACCAGCACCGCGACCTTCGCGCCACCACCGAGCGTTTCCACCACACGCGGCGGAACATCCACGTAGGGGTTAACCCCGGCGATCTTAATGGCGGCGGTGAAGCTCTGTTCCAGGGCCATGCTGCTCTGCTCCTCCGCTGCGGCATCATGCTTCTGACGTTGTCCAGATAATCGGGATAGGAGGGGCCCTCACGGGCACCCCCCTCCCACACCACCCGGCATG
>JBHHYG010000113.1:0-9868 GCA_046757445.1 Acidobacteriota bacterium | reverse complement strand
CCCTGCTGCACGCGGTGGGGTGGGCGCCCGTCGCGGCGCCCGGGGCGCCACCGGAACCCTGGGCCATCCCGCGCGCCGCTTTCCACCCGGGGGCCAGCAAGCTGGTACCGCTACCGAGTATGAACATGACAACCAGGATGAGAAACGCATCGCGGCCGGCGGCGGCGTAGAGGGCGGTTCCCAGAATCCATCCGAGCATCGCGCCGCTGCGATGGAAAAGGCCGAGTGCCAAGGTAGCGGCGGCTACCAGGAGGTTGACGAGCATCGCTTCGGGCAAGCGCGGGACCCAAACGCCGACGACGGTGTCGACAAGTAATGGGTCTACAGAAAGTAGCGCCCAGCCGAAGGCTCCAGACAACAAAGGCACCAAGATGTTGTCGTCGAGGCCACTGGGGAAGCTTTCGAGGAGCGCCGACAAGACCGCCAGGGACAACGGCACAACGCCGAACAGATACGCAGGCGAAGCAGCTGCCGCAGCGTTGCCCATGCTGGGGTAGGACCACACCATCAGGACGGTTGCGGCGACCGACCCGCCGGCGGCGTAGGCCAACATCCCGGCCCAGCTCTTTTCCTCGTTCCAGGGTAAGCGAGGGCCAGCGTCCGCTCGCCCCACCAGGGTGGCGGAGGAATCGCCCAGCGCCAGGATGCCCCAGATGGCGGCGACCAGATAGAGCTGGGCGTGGAAGATGAGAATCAGTGCCGCCAGCGTCGCCGGATAGGCGATGATGCCCGGGTCCAGGCGGTGGCCAGGTCGACGATACAGGCTCGGCGCCAGGCGCGGAAGTACGAAGAGGTTGAAGAGTAGGGCAAGGATGGCGAGGGAGAATGCCTGTGCCGGGCTCAGCCAGCGCAGCAGTAGCGCGAAGCCGCCCATACTCAAGTGGACCAACTGGCGACGGACCTCAGAAAACCCCTTCTCCGCCAGCGGCATTGTCACCGTCTATTCGATTGCCGTAAGGCTTGCTGGCGCCAGAAATCGAGGACAGATTCGAGCGTTTCCTGCAACGATACGCGTGGCCGCCAGCCGAGCTCGTCGCGGGCGCGGGAAGCGTCTCCGGCCATAGAGGTGATCTCCACCGGTCGCAAGCGCCCTGGGTCCTGCTGAACGTCGATCGGCACGCGTGACAGCTCGAGCAGTTGCTCGAGAAGATCCCCGATGCGAATTGCCCGCCCGCTGGCCAGGTTGTAGATCTTGCCCGCTTCCCCCCGGTCGGCGATCAGCATGTACCCTTCGACGATGTCCCTGACGTCGCTGAAGTCGCGGCGTGCGTCGAGGTTACCGATTCTTATCTGTGCGGGACCTAGGCCCGCCTCCGCCCAGGCAATTTGGCGGGCAAAATCACTGCAAACGAAATCCGGCGTTTGCCAGGGGCCGGTAAAGTTGAAGGTGCGAACGATCACCGTCGCCAACGACTCACCCACCCATGCCTGCAGAGCGAGCGTTTCGGCGCAACGCTTGCTTGCAGCATAGGGGCTGAGAGGTCTGGGGGTGTGCCTCTCAGACAGTATCGAGCCGCCTTCGCCGCCGGCCCCGTAGACCTGCCCGGAAGAGGCCAGAAGGACTTTCGGCTTGGGGTTGAGCTTCGATGCCGCCTCCAGCACCGTTGCCGTGCCCAAGATGTTGACCTCGAGTGTCTGCCGGCGTTTCTTCCAGGCCTCGCCGACATGGGTCAGTGCCGCCAGGTGGTAAACGATGTCCGGGCGGAAATCGACCATCGCGGCGCTCAGCGCTTGGCCGTTGAGAACATCGGCCTCGACCAACTGCAGGTGCTCGAGAATGGGTTCCAGCTGTGAGTGCTGGGAGTTCCCGAGGGTATAGCCGGCAACCGCTTCGCCGCGAGCCAGCAATGCGGCCGCGAGGTGGCCGCCGGCGAAACCACCGATGCCGGTGATGAGGCTGCGGAGGGCCTTTTTTGCCACTCGATCAGACCCTTTCCCTCCAGTACTCGAGCAGATCCTTGGCGGTTTGCTGGAAGGGAATCTGTGGCTGCCAGCCCGTGGCTCCGCAGAAGCGGCGGTTGTCGCCGACCAGCAAGGGTACATCTGAGGGCCTGAGCCGCGCCGGGTCCTCGCGGACCTCGATCTCGGCCGGGCTGAGCGACAGCAGCAGTTCGAGGACATCGCCGATTCGCCAGGCCTTGCCGCTGGCGATGTTGTAGACCTCCCCCGGTGTGCAATGTTCCAGCGACATCCAGTAGGCGCGAACGACATCTCGGACATCGGAGAAATCGCGCTCCGGCTCCAGGTTGCCGACCATGATGACCGGTTCCTGTTGCTCTCGCTCGATGAGGGCGATCTGTTTGGCGAAGTTACTGGTGACGAAGACTTCTCCTCGCCGAGGCCCGGTATGGTTGAAGCCCCGTGTGCGGATGGCCCTGGTGCCGTAGGACTTGAAGTACTGATAAGCGAGGGTGTCCTGGGCGACCTTGGAAACGGCATAGGGAGACAGGGGGCGCAGAGGGTTGTCCTCGCTGATGGGCGTCTCATCGGGATGCACCAGGCCGTACTCTTCCGATGATCCCGCCACCTGGATGAGGGCATCGCAATCACAGTCTCGGAGCGCCTCGAAGAGGTTGAGCTGGCCGATGATATTGGTGGTGAGAGTCTCGGCCGGGGCGTTCCAGGAGGTCGGCACGTAGGACTGCGCCGCCAGATGAAAGATGCGTTCCGGACGCACCTCGGCAATAAGCTTCTTGACCGAGCTCGCGTCTCGCAGATCGCACTCGTGGAGTGAGATCTGGCCCCGCAGATGTTCGATGTTCTCGCGTCGCGAGCGCCATCTACAGATGCCGAAGACCTCGACCCCTTGGGCGAGCGCATACTCGGCCAGGTGGCTGCCGGCAAAGCCGGTAATGCCGGTGATCAAGACACGCATCCGTTACTCCAGATCCTTAACCCGAACTTCTCAACGGCTCGCGACCCTTGCGCCCGCTCGCATCGCCACCCATCGAGCAGTTCGGGTTAACTGGTGTGCATAATTTGTCGGTGTGAAGCGGGTTCACCGCCGCTGGTCACCGAAGCCGAAAGAGCCGACGTTGAGTAGCTCGAGGATGAACGAGAATTGCGTCTCGCTGCGGAAGCCAAAGGAAATCCTGCGAATCTCACCACCGATGGAGCAGCACTGGGTATTGTACTGGGTGGCATAGGAGACCTCTTGCAGGTCTCTGCGGCTGATATCGAACGAGGTATGGCCCCGGATGGTCACTGCTTGATCGAGCAGATTGAGGGTACCGCCACCGGTAAGGCGGTTGAATCCTCTCACCCTCACCTTGGAGGGATTGTCGGGATCCGGAAACGGCGACGCCGTGCGGAACCAGGCGAGATTGGCAGAGTTGTTCCCGTAGTTGAGATTACCGGAAATATTATAACCACCGAAGGCGAAGTTCGGGGTGAATTGTGCCCCACCGCTGAAGTTGACATGCTCGGTCGGGGTCAGCCTGCCGGTCAGTGAGTAGGGCAACGGAATCGTCGGGAAGTCCCGCCCCGGAGGCTTCGATCGTAGATCGATGTCGCGGGCGAACTCGACGCTGAGGACCTCCCAGGTGGTGCGCTCTTCCGCATTCCGGCTCGGGAAGCGCTTGGCCAGCAGACGGTTGATCACCGACAGGCGCATGCGGTTTCGCTTTCCTCCGAGGGGGTCGATCTCGTCGAACTGGATGATCCTGCCACTCGAAGGATCGACCTCGTCCGTCCGGCTCCAGGTAATGCGAGGCTCGATCACGTGTTTGTAGCGAGGCGAATACGTGCTCTGCGGCTTGTCGTAGATGCGGAAGGTGCTCGGGCCGATGATCTCGATGCCGGTCGCATAGAGGTTGCGGGTGATCGATCGGGGTTCGAAGTCCGAGCCTACGGCGCGGTCCGTGTAGTAGGTGGTGCGCCAGTTGACGAAAGGGCTGAAGGTCAGCCAGGGAATACTGGTGAACTGCAACGACAGCTCCGGGAAGCTGTCGAGGCGGGTAAAGGTGCCACCGAGCTGATCTTCCTGGCGGTCTTCCCGCCGCGCCAGGCGCGCGGCCGAGCCTTGGAAGGCCAGATGCAAAGGACCGGCGATGGGCTTCCGGCGCATGCGGAATTCGACCTCCGGGAGACGCTGACGCACGACCGAGTCCCTGCCGAAGAAGGTCCGGCTGCTGTCAGCGTCGATGTTGAGGTTGTAGACGTCCCAGGAGCGAGTGAGAAAGACGCCGATGGACGAGGTACGCCGCAGGAATCGATTGAAGTCGTCGTCGAAGCCGCGGACGAAATCGGTGCTGGTAAAGAAGTTCGCCGTGGCGTTGAGGCGAAACTTCCCAGGCAACAGCTGCTGGTGAGAGCCGTCGACGCTCCAGCCGCCCGGGACCGCGCGGCGGGCGGACTTCACCTTCTCGGGACTGGTGCCACCCAGCCGGAAGAAGCGGAAGCTGCCCTGTGAGCCCGGAAAGAACCTGTGCCGGAACTCCCCCCCCAGCCCGTTGCCGGCCAAGGAGAAATGATCGAAGGAAAAAGTCGCGTCGGCGGTGCGGGCGATGGCCCAGAAGAACGACTCTGAAAACTGGAAGCCCCGATTGGTCGATGAGCCGATATTGGGGAGCAAGAATCCCGTCGACCTACCCTCCTCGTCGAGCGGCCAGTAAAGAGCCGGCAGGACGAGAATCGGCACGCCCTTCACCTTGAATGAGGGCCAGGTCATGATGGCATGGCTGCCGGGCACCAGCTTGACCGTCCTGGCGTTGAACTCCCAGATGGCCAGCGATTGCTTGCACGGCGTGATGACCCCCTTCTCGATCTTGTAGACTCCTTGCTCCAGCTGAATGATGCGATCTCCGCGAAAATAGATATTGCCGGGTGCCACCCCGGAGGCGTTGTCGATCGCGCCGGTGGCCTTGTCCAGGTTGCCGGTCATTCTCGAGCCGTTGATAAGGATTCCTCCCTGCTCGAAGGCCACGTTGCCGGTGGCCTCGAAGGTGTGATCCGAGGTATTGATGATCAAGTCATCCGCTTGCAGGCGCAGGTTTCGTCGCGAGTCTTTGAGATCGACATAGCCTTTGAAATGGACGGCTTCACCGCCGGCCTCGAAACCAATGTCGTCGGCGAGCACGTTGGCGGTCTCGAGTCCCGGGACCGGCATGGAATTGAGCCCCATTTCTTGAGTCTTTCCTTGCTGCCCGAAACAGAGGCCAGGAACCAGCATAGAGAGCCAAATGGTCAGGCCAGCGAGCGTCGGCCAACGCCATCCGACACGGCGTCCGCGAATTCTTCTTCTGGCCCGGCCGGCTGTACGCACGGGTTGCATAGGGAGCCTGGAGGCGAAGCGACGGGAAGGTTACTAGAACCCTCCCTCGGCTCAGAGGCGGGCGGCGAAACGTGGTGAAGGTAGCATCGTGCTCTCCGGTGTGCAACGCGCCAATCGAATCAGTCTTCTGGCCTGTCTGCCAACAAACATGGCCGCAGGGCGCCGACGAGATAGCAGGAACCGGTCACGCAAACGAGATCTTCGGCTGATGCATTTTCCCTGGCACGGCGCAGGGCGACGGCGGGGTCGGGAGCCATACTGTGTACCGTGGGTGGCGAGCCCAGGCGCTGAAGCTCGGTTGCCGGCAAGGCTCTCGGCGAAGGCGGCTCGGTGATCACCAGCGAATCAGCTGCTGGGTAGAGGGCCTTCGCCATGCCCTCCACGTCCTTGTCGGCCAGAGCTCCAAACACCAGATGCAGCTTGTCGAAGGCCCCCCGCAACCGCAACTCGGTCAGATGGCTGGCCAACGCCCGGCTCGCGGCCGGATTGTGGGCAACATCGAGGAGCACCGGCCGGCTGCCACCCACCCACTCGCAGCGCCCCGGCCACTGAACGCTGCGCAATCCCGCCCATATGGCGTCGGAACCGATGCGCAACCGATGCCTGTCCAGTGCTTCGGCGGCCAGCAGCGCACAACGCGCATTTTCGGCCTGGTGAGCTCCCGCCAGGGCTATTTCCAAACCGACGTAGCCTCGCAGCCTGCCGAAGCAATCAATGGTGTAGCGTAGTCGTTTGTCCGGGCGTCGTAACACCAGGGGGTAATGTTCTGATTCCCACAAGGTTGCACCGACCGAGTCGACATACCGACGGATCACTTCCCGCACCGCCGGCACCTGAGGGGCAACCACGGCGAGGCCTCCGGTCGGTACCGTGGCCGATTTTTCGGCCGCGATGGCAGACAGATTCTTGCCCAAGAATTCCTCGTGGTCGACGGCGATCTGAGTGAGCACGCTGACCCTGGGACGGGTAACGTTGATGGCGTCCCAGCGTCCGCCGAGGCCGACTTCCAGTATCGCCAGATCGACGCTGGCCTCCGCAAAATAGCGGAAGGTGGTTGCTGTGAGGATCTCAAAATAAGAGGGGGCCTCGTCGATGTGGTTGCTGGCGAGCAGTGCGTCCGCGGCTTCGAAGACGACCTCGAGCTGACGAGCCAGGGCTTGTCTCGAGATAGGGCGGCCGTCAACCTGGAAGCGTTCCTCCAGGTCGCTGAGGTGGGGTGAGGTATAACAGCCGACGCGGTGTCCGGCTGCGCGGCAGATGGCGGCCAACATGGCCGCCACGGAGCCCTTGCCGTTAGTGCCTCCGATGACCGCTGTCGGGTAGGCTAGCTGCGGTGCCCCGAGAGTCTCGAGGAGCGCCCGGATGCGCTGCAAGCCTGGTCTGACCCGGCCAGGGCCAAGGGAATCGAGACGCGTCCAGACATCCTCGCTCTGCCGCATTCCTCAGCGACGTCGAGGTTTGCCGTTATCGGGGTCGGGCTTGTCGGCAACCATCTCGCTGTAGATGCCCGACATCGCCGAGGCCACCAGGTCGGCCGGCAGTAAGTAATGCAGGGCGCGGGCCAGCGTTTCCTTGAGTTGGGTGCGGGGCACAACCATGTCGAGCATGCCGTGCTCCAGGAGGAACTCACTCCGTTGGAAGCCTTCCGGGAGCTTCTCGCGAATCGTCTGCTCGATGACCCGAGGGCCAGCGAATCCGATGAGGGCGCGGGGCTCGGCGATGTTGAGGTCGCCGAGCATGGCGAAGGAAGCTGTCACACCTCCCGTCGTCGGGTCGGTCAGCACCGAGATGTAAGGGAGGCGTGCGCTGTCGAGGCGGGCGAGGGCGGCCGAGATTTTTGCCATCTGCATCAGCGACAAGGCCCCTTCCTGCATGCGTGCACCGCCGGAGCTGGCGACAATGACCAGTGGGCGCTGCAGCCGTGTGGCTCGCTCGATGGCGCGGGTGATCTTTTCTCCGACGACCGATCCCATGCTGCCGCCCATGAAGCCGTACTCCATCACCACCAGCACCGACGGTATGCTGCCGATGGTGGTTTCGACGGCGACCACTGCATCTTTTCTGCCCGTGCGTTGCTGATACTCTCTGAGGCGGTCCGGATAGCTCTTGGTGTCGCTGAAGCCGAGGGCGTCCACGGGTTCAAGCTCGGAGCCGAACTCCTCCCAAACGCCGTCGTCGCAAAGAAAATCCAACCGCTCTTGCGCCGAGATCCTGAAGTGATAGTTGCACTTGGGGCAAACCTTCGAGTTGCGCACCACCTCCTTTCGGTAGATGAACTCGTTGCAGTTGTTGCACTTCGTCCATAGTCCCTCGGGCATGTCGACCTTGTGGTCGCCGACGGGACGCTTGCTGCCCCGCTTCTTACGGAACCAGGCCATGGGGGATCACTGTGTGAGGAGGATCGGGAAACTCTGCACCCGGCTGGATGCGTCCATCCACGGATGCTACCGAGCCGCAGCGGAGGGCGTCAAGAAGCTTGGCGGGGGATGCCGACCTGTTGCGCTGGGTTCGGTGCCCGACTACCGTCTAACCGGAACATCTCAACGGCTCGCGGCTGCGCGATGATCAAGACGATTGAATGGACCGATGATGGGGTCGTGATGCTCGACCAGCGGCGGCTGCCGCGGGAAGAAGTATACCTTACCCTCCGCCGCGCCGATGAGATCATCGAGGCCATCCGTGATCTGGCCATTCGCGGAGCCCCGGCCATCGGCGTTGCCGCAGCGATGGGCATGGCGCTGGGGGCGCTAGGCTTGCCTGAAGACGAGCAGCAGTTCCGGCAAGGATTCGCCAAGCTTGCCCAGCGCATGACAGCTGCGCGCCCGACGGCGGTGAATCTCACCTGGGCGGTGCAGCGGATGCAACGGCTGGTCAAGGAGGCGCTGGCAGAGGGTGTCGAGGCGACCCGAAAGCGCTTGGTGGCCGAGGCTCGGCTGATGCACCGGGAGGACATCGAGATCAATCGTGCTCTCGGACGTCATGGTGCGTTGCTGGTGCCACAGGAGGCATGCGTGCTTACACACTGCAACGCCGGTGCGCTGGCGACCGCAGGATACGGTACCGCCCTCGGCGTGGTGCGGGCTGCTCGAGAGCAGGGCAAACAGGTGCGGGTGTTGGCCGATGAGACGCGTCCCTTTCTGCAAGGTGCCCGCTTGACCACCTGGGAACTCCAAAGGGACAGCATTCCCTGTAAGCTGATCACCGACAACATGGCGGGACACATGATGCAGCGCGGGGCTGTGGATCTTGTGGTCGTGGGAGCAGACAGGATCGCCGCCAACGGCGATGTCGCCAACAAGATCGGCACGTATTCGGTGGCGGTGCTGGCGCGGGAACACGGCATTCCATTCTACGTGGCGGCGCCCACTTCGACGGTGGATCTCGAGACCCCATCGGGAGACGCCATCCCCATCGAGGAGCGCCGGGGGGAAGAAGTGGTGTGGATCAACGATCTTCGCATCGCCCCCGAGGAGGTGCCGGCTGCCTACCCGGCTTTCGATGTCACTCCCAGTCGGTTGGTGACGGCGATCATCACCGAGCAAGGGGTAGCGAGGGAGCCTTACTCGGAGAGCCTGGCAAAGCTCTGTGCGGCCGCCGCGCATTCTTCCTGACATCGGACGGGTCGAGTCGACTTACTCCTGAGCTAACGGCAGATGCTCGTTCTAGGTATTGAAACCTCCTGCGATGAGACGGCGGCCGCGGTCGTCGCCGACGGATGTCACGTGCACAGCAACATCGTGGCGAGCCAGGTGGATCACGCTGCTTACGGTGGCGTCGTGCCGGAGCTGGCCGCCCGGCGCCATGTCGAGAGCCTTCCCTGGGTTGTGGATCAGGCGCTCTCGGATGCACGTGCCACATGGCAGGACCTCGAGGGTATCGCGGTCACCCGGGGTCCCGGGCTCATCGGTGCCCTCTTGAGTGGTTGGTGTTATGCGCGCGGCCTGGCTCGCTCGTTGGCACTGCCATACGTCGGCATCCATCATCTGGCTGCGCATGTAGACGCTGCCCTCATGCCACATCGAGAAGCTGGTGAGGAGGTCGCATTTCCGCTTCTGGCCCTGCTGGTCTCCGGCGGCCACACTGCTCTTTACCTGTTGCCGGAGGCGCAGGCCTTCCGTTGCCTGGGCCAGACACGAGACGATGCGGCGGGCGAAGCCTTCGACAAGGTCTCGGTGCTGCTGGGACTCGGCTACCCCGGGGGGCCGGTGGTCGATCGTCTCGCTGAAGATGGTGACGCGACGACGATACCGTTGCCACGCGCATGCCTGCCCGGGACCTTCGATTTTTCCTTTTCCGGCTTGAAGGCGGCCGTGCGCCGTGCCGCCTTGGCTGGTGGGCTGCGGCCGGGCGTTCCGGATTCCATGGCGGTGCGCGACCTGCTCGCCTCTTTTCAGGCGGCGGCGGTCGATATGCTTGTCGAGACCACATCGAGGGCCTTGATGGCGCACCCAGTTCGCGCCCTGGTGGTGGCCGGGGGCGTGGCGGCCAACCGGGCTTTGCGCCGGCGAATGAGTGCGCTGGCCGATGACAACGGCCTGCCGCTCTATCTGTCGTCTCCGGAGTTGTCCACCGACAACGCCGCTATGATCGCCGCCG
>JBHHYG010000112.1:0-9885 GCA_046757445.1 Acidobacteriota bacterium | reverse complement strand
CCGGGTGGCCCCCCTACAGGCCGGTAAATATCGCCTGCTGGCGCGGGGGGTGGGCGCGCCCCCCGCGGATCTCCGCGCCAAGGTGCGGGCGCGGCCGGCGCGGCGGCCGGCGGCCCTCATCCGCTGCCGAGTCTCGCTCACACCCTCTCTCATCTGCGCCCACCATGGTGGCTCGCAGATGGCCCCGGCGCGGTTTCCGGCACCGTGGCTTCGGCGTCCTGCAGAATCAACACGTGCAGGGCGTTGGGGCCGTGCGCCCCGAGCACCAAGGTGTGGCCGATGTCGGCGGTGCGCGACGGACCGGTGATCCACACCCAGTCGCCCTCTCCCGCCCGCAGGCAAGCGCTGAAGGTGGCAAAGGCGCTCGGCAGGTCGGGCAGGATGTCGCCGGCTCGCAGCAGCACCACGTGCACCCAGGGAAGCACCGAGGCCAGGCCCCAGGCACCGGGCTGGCCGCCGACGATGAGCGTGCCGGTCTCGGCGATGGCGAAGGCGGCTCCAGTGAGCCCCACGCCGATCCGGCTGGCCCGATCCGCAGCCGTGGGAAGCCTCACCAGCTCGATGTTTCGAGCGGCCAGGTGGTGTTGCAGTCCGATCTGCCGAGCCAGGGCGAAGGGAGCATAAAGGAGCTGCCGAGAATCCTGCCCGGCAACCACGGCCTCGATAGCGGCGGCGACCTCGCGGGCTGATGAGACCGGTCGGGCCACGCCGCCGCTGGCAGCCAGCACCGTCGAAAAGTCGTCGATCAAGGGGCCCGGTTGCGGCATGGCGCCAGCTACTCCGTTTCGTGGTTCCCGTGGGCGCCGGGCAGGTGGTTTCTCAACCGCCGGCAGAAGCCGAGGCGGCTTCTGCGACCGCTCAAGCCTCGCTCACTTGCGATGACCCCGTCAAACCGTGCCCTGTCAGCCGCCTGGCCCGAACTTCTCAACGGGCCGTGAAGCGAGGGGCGCCAGGGCCGCGAGCCGTTGAGAAGCTCTGGCTACCTGGTGAACGTTGACAGTATTGCTGTGGGGCGGCACACCGCGAAACAATGGTACCCTTGCGCCGCTGCAAGGCCGCGAGTGAGCGCCGTCGCGGGCACCATTGCACCCCTAACTTGCGGGCCAGGGGAATCTCCGCCACCCCGCCTTATGAAGGAGCGGAAGGTCGAGGCATGCGCTACGCCTTCGTCATCGATCAGAGCCGCTGCATCGGTTGCCACGCCTGCAGCGTCGCCTGCAAGGCCGAGCACGAGGTGCCCCTAGGCTCGTACCGCACCTGGGTCAAGTACGTCGAGAAGGGATCGTTCCCCCATGTGCGGCGTACCTTCTCGGTGTTGCGCTGCAACCACTGCGAAGACGCCCCCTGCGTCGAGATCTGCCCGGTCACCGCCCTCTACCGGCGCGCCGACGGCATCGTCGATTTCGATCGTAACGTCTGTATCGGCTGCAAGGCCTGCCTGCAGGCCTGCCCCTACGACGCCCTCTACATCCACCCCGACAACGGCACGGCGGAGAAGTGCAACTTTTGCGCCCACCGGGTGGAGATCGGCCTCGAGCCTCCCTGCGCCACCGTCTGCCCCACCGAATCGATCCTGGTGGGCGACCTCGACGATCCCGGCTCCCGGGTGGCGCAGCTCGTAGCCTCCCGCAAGGTTGCGGTGCGCAAGCCGGAGAAGGGCACCAGGCCGAAGGTCTTCTATATAGAAGGGGAGCCGCAGGCGCTGAGGCCGGGTGCGGCCGACCCGAGCGGTGGCTACCTGTGGGCCGAAGGACCGCAGAGACGATCACCGACCCTTGTTGCGGGCACCAGGCCGGAGAGCGTGCCGCCCCCCGCCGACGCCCAAGCCCTGGCGGCGGCCGCGGTGCGCGGCGAGGCCGACTTCTTCAGCGGCGCCTGGGCCGGCCTGAGCCCGGCCCGTACGGTCTACGATGTCGCCCACGCCGAGCACCCCTGGGGATGGAAGGTCTCCGCCTACCTGTGGACCAAGTCGGTTTCCGCCGGTGCCTTCATGGTGGCGGCCTTGGCGCCCTGGCTGGGGCTGGCCGGCAGCGACGCGATCCGCCTGGGGGCGCCGCTCATCGGGCTGTTCTTTTTGGCCCTTACCGGCTTGCTGCTGGTCACCGACCTGAAGAGGCCGGAGCGCTTCTTGAGCATCCTTACCCGACCGAACTGGAGCTCGTGGCTCGCCCGCGGCGCCTTCATCCTGGCGGCCTATGGCCTCCTCGGCAGCGCCTGGAGCGGCCTGGTCGTCTCGCAGATCTGGGGAGGCGGGGCGGCCGGCGAGGAGTTGCTGAGGTGGCTGCGCTGGCCGCTGGTGGCGGCGGCTTTGGCGGCGGCCGGCTACAGCGGCTACTTGTTCGCGCAGGCGAAGGGACGTGACTTCTGGCAGAGTCCTCTGTTGCCGCTGCACCTGGCAGTACAGGCGGTGGCCGCCGGCGCCGCCTCGACAGCGTTGCTAGCCTCCTTGGTCGAGGGCCTCGGAGGAACCTCCACCATCGCTGCCTCGGGAAGGCTCGGCCCGCTGCTGGCGGCGGCGCTGTCCGCTCATCTGGCGCTGGTTGCCTTCGGTGAAGTGACGATCGCCCACGCCACCGACGACGGCGCCAGGGCCGCCCACGCCATGACCCGCGGCGCCATCGCCGGTTGGTTCTGGAGCGGCATGACCCTCGCCGCCATGGCGCTGATCGTTGTTGCGGTTGCCGGCCTGGCTCCCGGCTGGATCGGGGCCATCGTCGCCCTGGCGGCGCTGGCATCCCTCGCCACCTACGAGCACGCCTGGAACCTCGCCGGCCAGGCGGTGCCGCTGAGCTAGGAGTGAAAGACTGATGCCCGATCGCACCGGACGCTATCCCGACCCGGAGAGTGGCTGGATCCTCAGCAGCGCCCCGCCCCCTGAGCGCTGGGATAACTGGACCGAATACGACCCGGCGAGCTGGCCGCGCAAGGTCGAGCGCAACTACGCGCTGGTGCCGACGATCTGCTTCAACTGCGAGTCCGGCTGCGGCCTGCTCGCCTACGTCGACAAGTTCAGCGGCAAGATCCGTCGCTTCGAGGGCAACCCGGTACACCCGGGCAGTCGCGGCCGCGTCTGTGCCAAGGGCCCGGCAACCATCAACCAGGTCAACGATCCGGAGCGCGTCCTCTACCCGATGAAGCGCGTCGGAGCGCGTGGCTCCGGCCGCTGGGTGCGGGTGAGCTGGGATGCGGCGCTCGATGATCTGGCCGCCCGCATCCGCACCGCCATCGTCGAGGGCCGCGGTGAGGAGGTCATGTACCACGTCGGTAGGCCCGGCCATGACGGCACCATGGACCGGGTGCTACAGGCCTGGGGCATCGACGGCCACAACTCCCACACCAACATCTGCAGCGCCGGCGCCCGCCTCGGCTACGCCCTCTGGCACCACAGCGACCGGCCCTCCCCCGATCACCAGCGCGCCCGCTTCATCCTGCTGATCTCCAGCCACCTCGAGGCCGGTCACTACTTCAACCCGCATGCGCAACGCATCATCGAGGCCAAGTCGCAGGGCGCCAAGATCGCCGTGCTCGATCCACGCCTCTCCAACACCGCCTCGATCGCCGACCACTGGCTGCCCACCTGGCCCGGCTCCGAGGCCGCGGTGCTGCTGGCAATGGCCAACGTCATCATCGACGAGGGGCTGCACGACCGCGACTTCGTGCGCCGTTGGGTCAACTGGGAGGCCTACCTGCGCGCCGAGCACCCCGAGGCCTACGAGCGGGCACAGCGGAAGGGCGGCTCGGCGCCGGCAAGCGACGGCGTCGACGAGTTCTTCGACGTTCTACGCCAGGTCTACGCCGAGTTCACCCCCGAGTTCGCCGCCGCCGAGAGCGGCGTGCCGGCCTCCCAGATCGTCGATGTAGCCAGGGAGCTGGGCCGCGCCGGGCCGGCGGTCTCGGCGCATGTGTGGCGCTCCGCCGCCTCCGGCAACCTCGGCGGCTGGCAGGTGGCCCGCTGCCTCGAGTGGCTGGTGGTGCTCACCGGCAGCGTCGCCACCCCCGGGGGCACCATGCCCGCTTCCCGCGATAAGTTCGTCGCCGCCCCCTTCGCCAAGCCGCCGGCCCAGACAAGCTGGAACGAGCTGTCGTGGCCGCGCGAGTATCCCCTCTCCCACCATGAGATGTCGTTCTTGCTGCCACACTTCCTCAAGGAAGGGCGGGGACGACTATCGGTCTACTTCAGCCGCGTCTACAACCCCGCCTGGACCAACCCCGACGGTTTCACCTGGATCGAGGTGCTGCGCGACGAAGAGAAGATCGGCTGCCACGCCGCCCTCACCCCGACCTGGAACGAGAGCGCGACTTGGGCCGACTACGTGCTGCCCATGGGGCTCGGCCCGGAGCGCCACGACCTGATGAGCCAGGAGACCTCCGCCGGCGCCTGGATCGGCTTCCGCCAGCCGGTGCTGCGCGCCTGGCGGCAGCGGCAGGGGGAGAAAATCGACTTCACCTACGAGGCCAACCCCGGCGAGGTCTGGGAGGAGGACGAGTTCTGGATCGAGCTTTCCTGGCGCATCGACCCCGACGGCTCGCTCGGCATCCGCAAGTGGTTCGAGTCGCCCTACCGCCAGGGCCACAAGCTCACCGTCGAGGAGTACTACCGCTGGATCTTCGAGAACAGCGTCCCCGGGCTGCCCGAAGCCGCCGCCGCCGAGGGCCTGACACCCTTGCAGTACATGCGCCGCTACGGCGCCTTCGAGGTGAAGAAGGGGGACTACAAGTTCTACAACAAGGAGGTGGCGATGCCCGGCCAGGCGCCTGGTGCCACCGTGCCTACTGCCACGCCACTTCCCACGTCCGCGTCCGCAGCTGGAGCCACACCCGAAACCGGCCCTGCCGCCTTCGGCCTGGCGGAGACCGACGGCACAACGGATTCCACGACCGGCCCACCCGACCTCATCAAGGACTCTGATACCGGCCTCGTGCGGCACGGCGGCAAGCTGATCGGCGTAGAGGTCGACGGACGCATCGTCGAGGGCTTCGCCACCCCATCGCGCAAGCTGGAGTTTTACTCCGAGACGCTGCGGGACTGGGGCTGGCCGGAGCACGCCATCCCCGGCTACATCCGCTCGCAGGTGCACTGGGGAAACCTCGACAGGGAAGCCGGCGAGATGGTGCTGCTCCCCACCTTTCGCCTGCCCACCCTCATTCACACCCGCTCGGCCAACGCCAAGTGGCTGGTCGAGATCTCGCACCGCAACCCGCTCTGGCTCCATCCGTCCGACGCCACCCGCCTGGGCATTGGCAACGGCGAGCTGGTGCGGGTGGGCACCGCCATCGGCCACTTCGTCCTCCGTGCCTGGATCACCGAGGGGCTACGGCCCGGTGTCCTCGCCTGCTCCCACCATATCGGCCGCTGGCGCCTGCCCGGCAGCCCTGGCACCGACCGCTGGGCATCGGGCACCGTCGAGCTGAGCGAGGAGCCGGCGAGCACACCATCAGCGGACGCCGGTGGATCCGCCGGCGCCGACACCGCCAAGGATCACCCGCTCGAGGAACCGCCCGGGGCCGCCGGGCACCGCTGGCGCGTGCGCCAGCAGGAGGGGGTGAGGCCCTTCCGCTCCGAGGATCCCGACTCCTCCCGCATCTGGTGGAGCGATGCCGGCGTGCACCAGAACCTCACCTTCCCGGTGCAGCCCGACCCGGTCTCGGGCATGCACTGCTGGCACCAGAAGGTTCGGCTCGAGCCCGCCCACCCCACCGACCGCTACGGCGACGTCGTCGTCGACACCGCCCGCAGCCACGCCATCTACAAGGAGTGGCTGGCCAGGGCGCGGCCCGCTCCCGGTCCAGGCGGACTGCGGAGGCCACTATGGTTCACCCGCCCCGTGCGCCCCGCCGACTCCGCCTACCGGCTGGAGTAGGGGACGCGACTTCACCCAAGATAAGGCCCTGGCCGCTAGCCCCCACCTCTGGCCTCCGCCGGAATGAGAATATCGTTGACTATATTGCTGATTTTCATGATAATCCGCACATAATGCATCAAATTTCCAAGCTAGAGCGATCGTTGCAGCTATCCTGGGTGCCGAACCCCATCACGGGCTCGGCTGCGGTCTTTCTGTGGGGTGCACGGCAGACCGGCAAGACGACCTTCTTGCACGAACGCTACCCGGCGGCGAGATTCTACGATCTCCTGGACACCTCGCTGAGCGCCGAGCTGAGCGTGCGGCCGCGGCTCCTGCGCGAAGAAGTCCTCGCCGACCACCCGAAGCTCGTCGTCATCGATGAAGTCCAGCACGTTCCGCCGCTGCTGGAGGAAGTGCACTGGCTCCTAGAGAACACGGCCACCCACTTCATCCTTTGCGGATCCAGCGCCCGGAAGCTACGACGTCGATCCCGCAACCTCCTCGGTGGCCGCGCGGTCGATTTTTTCATGCTGCCGCTGACGAGTCATGAAATCGGCGCCGTCGATCTGCCGAGGCTTCTGCAATATGGCGCACTTCCTGTTCACTACCTCGTAGACGATCCCTCGCCGTTGTTGAAAGCCTACGTGCACAGCTACATCAAGGCCGAGATCATTGACGAGTCGGCCACCAGAAATATCCCTGCGTTCTCTCGCTTCCTGCAGACCGCCGGACTATGCCACGGCCAGCAAATCAACTACGCCAACTTCGCGCGAGAGACAGGAGTCTCGGCCAGTACGGTACGCAACTATTTCCAGATACTGGGGGACACTCTGCTCGGCTTTACGCTGGAGCCCTGGCGTCGGCGCCAGAAGCGCCGCTTGGTCGAGACGGCGAAGTTCTATCTCTTCGACGTCGGCATCGCCAATCAGCTTCATCCGGAGGCCCAGATTGTTGCCGAGGGTTCCGATCGCTTTGGTCGGGCTTTCGAGCATTTCGTGCTCAACGAGGTACGCGCCTACCTTTCCTACAAGCGCCTCGATCATTCCATCAGCTATTGGCGGACGAGCTCCGGCTTCGAAGTCGACCTCATCGTCGGCAACATGGAGCTGGCCATCGAGTGCAAGTCGAATCGGGAGACTCGAACGACCGACCTCAAGGGCTTGAGGGCGTTGAGCGACGAATACACACCACGGCGAAAGCTCCTCGTGTCCCGGGAGAGGAAACGGCGCACCACCGACGACGGCATCGAGATTCTACCTTGGCGTGAATTCTGCGGAGAGCTCTGGGGCGGTCAGATGATTTGAAGATTCGCTCCGACGCCGACCAGATGCGCCAGCCAGGCCAGATGGAAGGCGGGCGGTGGCGCCCCGCGCCTATCCGCCGCTCACCTCGAGCGAGGAGTACTACCGCTGGATCTTCGAGAACAGCGTCCCCGGGCTGCCCGGCAGCCCCGGCACCGACCGCTACGGCGACGTCATCGTCGATACCGCCCGCAGCCACGCCCTCTACAAGGAGTGGTTGGCCAGGGCGCGTCCCGCTCCCGGGCCCGACGGCCTGCGCCGACCGCTCTGGTTCGCCCGCCCCGTGCGCCCCGCCGACTCCGCCTACCGGCTGGAGTAGGGGTCAGCCGCTTCATCCCATCTATGCCTCTCCCTTCTCTAGCCTAGACGGTTGCGATATTATAGTATCGTCTACGATATTAAAATATCGCTGATAGGAGTGCGAGGTGCGCCCACCAGCTCGACCGCAAGACCCCCTACAGACCCCTCTGAACGAGATCCTTGGATCAGAGGGAGCAGTACGGGTGCTGCGGGTCCTCGCCAACGCTGTGGAGCCGATGGGCCGCACGCGGGCGGCCCGGCGTGCCCTCCTGAACGCATCCGGGGCACGGAGGATACTCGACCAGCTCGCCGAGGCAGGTCTTGTGGAGATCGTTGGAAGCGGCCGCAATCAGGCTGTCCGCCTACGAGACCGGCATCCACTATCTGAGCCGCTGCGGTTACTCTTCCGCGCTGAGCGGGAGATCTTCGAGCGAACCGTAGAGTCTGCCCGTCGCGCCTTCGCGCAAGCGACGCTTGCGGCGACCGCGATCTGGATCGAGAGTCCCTCCGCTCGGAGCCCCGGCACGGTCGACCTGGGTGTCCTTGCCCACCCGACCGCTCTCGAGAACGCAATGAGCGCCGTGCAAAGCCATTTCGAGGCGGTGGAGGAAGAAACTGCTATGCACTTTGTCGTCCATGGGTACAGCGACGCTGACCGCGTTGTCATTGGAGATCAGCGGCAGCGCCTGGAAGAGGTCACGCTTCTATACGGGTGGATTCACCCTCGTTGGCGCGCAGAAGAGGATGGGCCGATCGTCTCTCACCGCATGCTGGACCAGCATGCCCGACGGCTGGCCGAGGCCATCGCTGAAGCTCTGCCGAACGATCCCTCCCTCATCGAGCGAACGAAGGAGTGGATAGACAGGCGACTCGAATCCGTGAACGCACAAGATGCACACGAGTTGGGAGAATGGCGTCGGATTCTCTCGCAGCTTTCTATTCGGCAGATCCAGGCGCTCCTCACTGAGGATTCCGAGCGTGCCGACCGCCTTCGACAGTCGCTTCCGTTTGTCGAGGCTCTCTCTCGCTCGGAGCTCGCTCAGTTGGTGAGGGAGATGAAAGCTTGACGCGGGTGGCCCAACACCCGCCACGGGCTGGTGTCTGGAGGGGCACGACCTCGCCGCCAGCAAGCTGGTGGCCTTCCGTGAGAAGGACCGAAGCTTCGTCCGCACGCTTATCGTCGAAGGTCTCGTCACGGCGGGAGCGTTGCTCGATCGGATTGCGCTCTTGCCTTAGACGGGACGACGCGCTCACGCCTGGAGGAATGGGTGCGCGCAACGGCCGGTCCATGACCGAAGGCGTGAGATTACACTTGGATCCGTGACCTTGGTGCATGGCTCGGAGGCAGGAACAGATCTCCCCTCCCCCGAGCGGGCTCACGCCACTTTGTAGCTGTCCGGCATCCCGAGACAGGTCATCGTATTGAGGACTTTGCTCGCCAGCTGGACCTCAACTCGTTGTCCGTCGAAGGTGCGACTTCGCATACTTCGGCCGATGATCGCCTTGTATCTGAAGACGGTGTTTTCGGCCATGCTGCGCTGGCTGTAGCCTGAGGATGTGTGCCATTCGCGCCGCCCGAGTTCTCGGATCGATCGGATGTTGCGATCTCTTTCTTGGAGCGCGGCCGAAGATCCCGGGCTGAGTTGGGCATCGCGTCCAGGTGGAATCAGCACTCGCACCGCGCCATCGTCGCCTCGCTCATGGGCCGCTTCGTAGACCGCCTTGGTGTCGTACGCACCGTCTGCAAGAAGCGACGCAACTGGATCAGGAATCTGCTCAAGCAAGGCCGGGACCTGGGTGCAATCATGTGTCCGGGGAGTGGTCAGATCCGATGCGACGATCTGGCCTGTGCCCGCCTCGACAGCAAGGTGCAGCTTCCTCCAAGCCCTGTTCCGAGGCGGTTTCTGCATGTGACCGACGTGAATCCTGAGTCCTGTACTATCGATGAGCAGGTGGATCGGACGGTCCGAGGCGAGCTTCCGGGACTGGATCTCACCGAGCTGCTTGCGTCGCCGCGATAGCGTGGTGTGATCGGGAATCGGGAGATCAATCTCGAGCAGCTCTGCCAGGCAATGGAGGAAGCCCTCGGTCTGACGAAGCGGAAGATGGAAGACCATGCCGATCGTCAGTGCTGCCTCGATGGCGATATCAGCGTAGGTACGCTGGCCGCCGGGCTTGCCGCTGACCGGGGCGCGCCAGGATTCGAGCGCGTCATCCGAAAGCCAGACGGTCAGGTCGCCACGACGCTGGAGGCCGGCTTCGTATTCAGGCCAGTTTCGTATCCGATACTGGGACTTCGTGTACTTGTACTGGTTGCGCTTCGGATACTTCATCGGTGGCGGCTCCGGTGGCGTGGGCTTCAGGTCAGTTTGAAGCTACAACGGGAGCCATGCACCAACGCCCCTGAACCGCCGGCGGTTCAGGAGCTCGCACTCGAGCGT
>JBHHYG010000111.1:0-9899 GCA_046757445.1 Acidobacteriota bacterium | reverse complement strand
AGTACGCCTCCGCGCCCGATCCTGCGCGCGCCTTGCAGCCACAGGCTTGTCCGCCACCGTAGCAGACTGCCGTTGAGATATGCGGGCTAGTTACCATCTTCTGAACGGGCAACCGTTACCAGCAGGTCACGAATGGCAGCGACGACGCCCAGCACCAAGCCGGCGAGTGCCAGAAAGGGTGAAGTGCCCAACCAGCGATCCAGCAAGTAGCCGGCGGAAAACCCCAGGGCAATGGCCACCGGGAACATGATCCCGATGTGGGAATAGACGGCGAACTGGCGTGTCGCCGCCCTCCAAGAGCTATCCGAGGGCTCCTGTTCCCCTTCCTCTGGGCGTTTCCGCGTTTCCGGCACTACAGACTCTTGCTACGACAGCGGCAAGGTGGCGCTCTGCACCCACGCCAGGAAAGGTGAGGCCCAGATTCCGACCAACAGCGTCATGATGGCGGCTGCCACCAGCGTCAACGTCAAAGGTGTCGAGCGTACCAGCTCGACATCATCAGGAGCGTCTCGCATGCACATTACAACCACGATTCGCAGGTAGTAATAGAGGGAGATGGCGGTGTTAATGACCCCGGCAACGGCCAGCCAGCCCCAGCCGGACTGGATGGTGGCGCTGAAGACGTACCACTTGCCGAGGAAACCGCCGGTGGGTGGGATGCCTCCGAGCGACAGCAAGTACAACAACATCGCTGAGAAGGCCCAGTAGGAGCGGCTAGCGAGGCCGGCGTAATCGTCGAGGTTCTCACCGGCCAGTCCCTGGCGTCGCAGCAGGGCCACCGTTGCCCAGGCACCGATGTTCATGAAGGTGTAGGCGAGCAGGTAGAAAAGCGTTGCCGCCACGGCGAAGGCAGCCGCGTCGTGATCGACATTGGCCGCTGCCACCACGCCCATCATCGCGTAGCCGGCGTGGGCGATGCTGGAGTAGGCCAGCATGCGCTTGATGTTGTCTTGGGTCAGGGCAGCGATGTTCCCGAACGACATGGTCGCCAGCGATAGCACAGCTAGCAGCAGGGACCACGACTCCTGCATCGGTGCCATGGCCACGAGAAAGACTCTCAGGAGAACTGCGAACGCCGCCGCCTTGGAGGCGACGGTAATGAACAGCGACACGGGCGTGGGGCCTCCCGTGTACGCGTCTGGCGCCCAAACGTGAAAGGGCACGGCCGCCACCTTGAAGCCCAGCGCCGCCGCCATCAGCACCAGCGCGGCGATCATCACCGGCTGCTCTTGTAGCCCATCGCTCACGATCGCCTCCCGGATCCCTTGCAGGCGTGTCGTGCCGGTGAGGGCGTATAGCAGCGAGATGGCATAGAGGAAGATGCCGGAGGAGAAGCCACCCAGGATAAAGTACTTGAGTCCTCCCTCATTCGATTTCCGGTCTGCCTTGAGGTAGCCGACCAGGACATAAATGGAAAGGGCCTGCAGCTCGAGGCCGACAAAAATGGTGACGAAGTCGATGCTACGCGCCATGACCAGCATGCCGAGCAGCGCAGTGAGGAGAAAGAAGTAGAACTCTGGCTGATGGGCTTGCTGATCATCCAGGAAGCGGATCGACGTACCCACAGCCAGCGCCGCCGCCAGAAGGAAGAGACCGGAGAAGAAAACACCGAAGGAGTCTGTTGCCAGCAGGCCGGAGAAAACAGAACCGCCAAGGGAGAGATCCGGTGCCTGGACAACCAGCGCCGATGCTGCCAATGCAATGGTCGCGAAGGTAATCCAGGCGAAGCGGCCCGGCCGCTGGCGAGGGTTGTCGAAAGCCCCGTAAAGGAGAACAAGGGACGCTCCCAGGGTGATCAAGATCTCCGGGGCGATGGCCCCGAGATCCGACATCGAGAAGGGAACCGTACTCATGACGCTAGTTCTCCGGGGCCGGGAGGCTGGCCGGTGACTTCGCTGATCCTGACGACGTATCGGTCAAACCACTCAACCTTGCTGTCGGGGATGACGGCAGGGGAGGCGGCACGATGTCGGTTCCGGCAAAGTAGTTGGGCCTCACCCGCTGGACGATGGCGTTCACTGGCGCCTCGATCATGTGCAGGAACGGCTTCGGGTAGAGGCCCATCCAGATGGCCATGATCACCAGGGGAACCAGCGTCGATGCCTCGCGGAAGCTGAGGTCGGGGAGAGCCCGCAACTCGTCATCCTTGATCTCCCCCAGCATGACTCGCTGGTAAAGCCACAGCAGGTAGGCTGCGGCCAACACGATCCCCCATACCGCAAAGTAGGCGTAGAGCGGTTCTTCCTGGAACGTGCCCACCATGACCAGGAACTCGCCAATGAAACCGTTCAACCCCGGCAGGCCCAGCGAAGACAGAGCGATGATGCCGAACATAGTGGCGTAGACTGGCATGACGTGGGCCAGCCCGGAGAAACGCGCGATCTCGCGCGTGTGCATGCGTTCGTATATCAGTCCGACGATCAAGAACAAGCCACCGGTGGAGACGCCGTGAGCGAGCATCTGGAAGATGCCGCCCTGAAGCCCCACCGGGTTGAGCATGAAGATGCCCAGGGTGATGAAGCCCATGTGGGAAACCGACGAGTAGGCCACCAAGCTCTTCCAGTCTTTCTGCATCATCGCCACAAGGGCGCCGTAAATGATGGCGATGATCGATAGCACCACGATCATCGGCACGAACTCCCTCGATGCATCCGGCAAAATCGGCAGGGACAAGCGGATGAAGCCGTAGGCGCCCATCTTCAGCAGCACCGCCGCCAGGATCACCGAGCCAGCCGTGGGTGCCTGCACGTGGGCGTCGGGAAGCCAGGTGTGGAAGGGAAACATCGGCACCTTGATGGCGAATCCGAAAAAGAAGGCGAGAAAGATCCACCACTGCAGGTCGGCGGGGAGGCTCAAGCGGTAGAAATCGAGAATGTTGAAAGAGAAGGTGCCGGTCTCCCCGTAGTTATAGAGGTAGACGGCCAGGATACCCAGCAGCATCAGCACCGAGCCGAACAGTGTGTACAAGAAGAATTTGATCGCCGCGTACAGGCGGTTCTGATCCCCCCAGATGCCAATGAGAAAGTACATCGGCACCAGCATGATCTCCCAGAAGACATAGAAGAGGAAGAAGTCGAAGGAGACGAAAACGCCCAACATTCCCGTCTGCAACAAGAGCATGAAGATGTAGTATTCCTTGATCCTGCTCTTGATATAGGTCCATGAGGATAGGATCGCGAGGAAGCCCAGCCCCGTGGTCAGCAGCACCAGCAGCAGCGAGATGCCATCGACACCGATGAAGTACTCGGCCCCTATGGTCGGAATCCATTGCAGCTTTTCGACATGCTGAAGCTCGGCCGTATCGACGTTGAATCCCGGCAACAGCAGCAACGACAGCAGGAAGTCCGCCAGAGCAACGATGTTGGCGGTCCACCTGATGAGGTTCTCGTTCGTCTTGTTGATGAACAAGGCGATCACGGCCGCCGCCACAAGCGGCAGGAAGATGATCGCTGAGAGGATCGGAAAGCTCATCGGCCCTGGCTCCTATGTCTTATCAGAAGAACAAGTAGGCACTCACAAGGAAGAAGATTCCCAAGACGATAATCAGGACATAGTTCTGCACAAAGCCTGTCTGCCAGGTGCGGAATAGTCTCGATGTGCGTTGCAAATCGTTGGCGACCGCGTTCACGGCACCATCCACCACCTGATTGTCGAAGTTACCTCCAGCCGTCGCGGCACGCACGGTGGAGTCAGCCACACCGTTGACGATTCCGTCGACCACGGCATCATCGAAGATCCACAGCCCGTCCCCCAGATCCTTGGCCCGGTTGACGAACAAAGCGTCATAGAGCTCGTCGATGTAATACTTGTTGAAAAGCGTGCGGTAGGCGCCGCTCATGCGCTCCGCCAGCCGATCGGCGAGGCCCGGTTGACGTATGTATATCGCATAGGCGAGGGCGACTCCGGCCAGGGCGATGAGCACCGACACCGCCATCAGGCCGAACTCGAGGCCGGCGCTGTGGATTGTCCCGGCAGCGCTTTCAGCCTCCTGCAGCAGGCCGGGCTGCAGGGACGCGAGCAGCCCATCGCTTCCGTGCTCCATGAGCGCCGCGTGCGACTCTCCGCCGAGCACCGGCGCCAGCCACTCGAAGATGTTGCCGGCCTCGTGTAAAGAGGCCAGGGGACCGACCCGCAACACCGCCGGAATGCCGATGTAACCGCCAACCACCGCCAGCGACGCCAACGCCGTCAGCGGTATGGTGATCGACAGCGGGCTTTCGTGGGCGTGTTCCTCGACGTGGGGGTCCATGCGCGAGCTTCCATGGAAGGTGACAAAGACCATGCGGAACATGTAGAAGGCGGTGAGGCCGGCGGCGAGGGCCCCGAGGGCCCACAGCAACGGGTGACCGTTGGGCCCTGCCCATGCCATCCACAGAATCTCATCCTTCGAGAAAAAGCCCGCCAGCCCCGGGATGCCGGCAATCGCCAGGGTGCCCACCAGAAAGGTCCAGTAGGTGATCGGCATATATTTCTTGACGTTACCCATTTTCCACATGTCCAGCTCGCCCGACAGCGCATGCATCACCGAACCGGCTCCCAGGAACAGCAGGGCCTTGAAGAAAGCGTGGGTGACGAGGTGAAAGATGCCGGCGGCGTAGGCACCCACGCCGCAGGCGAGGAACATGTAGCCGAGCTGGCTGATGGTGGAGTAGGCGAGCACCCTCTTGATGTCGTTTTGCACCAAGGCGATCGAGGCGGCGTACAGCGCGGTGATCCCTCCCACCGCGGCGACCACGGTCATCGACAACGGCGCCAGTGAGTAAAGAACATTGGAGCGGGCAACCATGTAGACGCCCGCAGTCACCATGGTGGCGGCATGGATGAGTGCGGAGACCGGGGTCGGGCCTTCCATGGCGTCCGGCAGCCAGGTGTACAGCGGAATCTGTGCGCTCTTGCCGATGGCACCGATGAACAGCAACAGGGTGATGGCGGTGATCACCGGGGCGCCGACGTCGAAGTTGTGCGCCGCCACGAAGACCTTCGAGTAGTCTAGACTCCCGAAGGTGAAAAAGATCGTCAGCATGCCGAGCAGAAAGCCCAAATCACCGACTCGATTGACGATGAACGCTTTCTTGCCGGCGTCTCCGGCGGACTTCTTGCTGAAGTAATAGCCGATCAGCAGATAGGAGCAGAGTCCGACCCCCTCCCAGCCGATGAACATCATGCCGTAGGAGTTGCCCAAAACGAGCACCAGCATGAAGGCGGCGAACAGGTTCAGGTAGGTGAAGAAGCGGTAAAAGCCTTTGTCCCCGTGCATGTAACCGATGGAATAGACATGGATGAGGAAGCCGACGCCGGTGACCACGAGGATCATCACCGCCGACAGGGGATCGAGCAGGAATCCGAAGCGGACGATGAACGGTGCTGAGTCTGGCGCCGCCGGGCTGCCGGAGAGATGAGCCACGCCGGCCGGGATCCAGTCGTACAGCACGATCTCCTGGTGGCGCTGCTCGGGGACCAGCTGTGCCAGGCCGAGGAAGGCTCCGGCGGAAAGGACGAAAGACAGGAAGATCGTGCCACAGGCCACCACGGCGACGACGCGCTCGTTGAGGAAGCGACGGCCGAGTAGCCCGTTGATGAGTACGCCGGCAATGGGGATGAGCGGAATGAGCCAGAACAGGTCGATCACGGCCTTATTGCAACCTACCGGTGTGCGGGGTCAGCAACATGTGGCACTTCACCCTTCAACCCTTCAGTAGATGAATCTCGTCGACGTTCACGGTCTCGGCGTTGCGAAACAGGGCAATCACCAGGCCCAGGCCGATGGCCGCCTCGGCGGCGGCGATGGTGATGGTGAAAACGGAGAAGATCTGCCCGGTGAGATCGGGCCGAAACCGAGAAACAGCGATGAGGTTGATATTGGCGGCATTGAAGATCAACTCGAGACACATCAGCACCATGATGACGTTGCGCCGTATCAGAACGCCAATGGCACCGATAGCGAAGAGCAACGCCGATAGCATGAGGAAATGGTTCAAACCCAGCGATTCCATCTCAGACCTTTTTCTTGGCCAGGTAAATCGCTCCGATCATGGCCACCAGCAGCAGCACCGAGGCCACTTCGAAGGGCAGGAGGTAGTCGGTGTACAGCATCATGCCTAGCGTTTGCGTGTTGCCACCCAGGCCGCGCAGCACCGACTCGGCAGGCAAGCGGTTGGTGGGTAGTTGCTGACCACCCGCCCACAGCAGGAAACCGAGCTCGCCGACCAGCAGCAGGGCCAGCAGCATGGCCGGGAGCCATTGGTGATGCAAGTACTCCATCTGCTGGATGTCCCCCAGGTTGACCAGCATGATGACGAACAGGAAAAGAACCACGATTCCACCCGCATATACGAGGATCTGTACGGCCGCGACGAACTCCGCCTCGAGCAAGATGAACAGGCCAGCGATGCCGATGAAGGAAGCCACCATCCAGATCACCGAGTGCACCAGGTTTCGGCTGCTGACCATCATCACGGCGCCACCCAGGATGATGGCTGCGAGGAGGTAAAAGGCTAGTGGCTGCACGGCTCAGCGCTGGTAGTGGATGATGGCGTGGCCCCCATGGAGGATCGCCAGATCGTGAACCAGGTCGGCGCGGTTGTATACGGCACCTTCGAACTCGTTGCTGTGGTAGATGGCGTCGACCGGACAAACCTCTTCGCAGAGTCCGCAGAAAAGACAGCGGGCGTGGTCGATGTAAAAATAGGATGCGTACTTTGAACCCTTGCCCAGGCCCTTCTCGCCCTCCAGGACGATGCAATTGTCCGGGCAGATCTTCTCGCACAGGAAGCAGGCGATGCACTTGTCATCGTCGACGCGTAGGATGCCCCGAAAGTTGGGATGTACGGTTGTCCTCTCCTTGGGGTACTGAACCGTGACGTTCGGCTTGAAGGTGTACTTGAAGGTGGTCCATAGGCCGATCATCAAATCGACCAGCAAGGCTCGCACCGCCAAGCTTTTCTTCGGTGCTGGCATGGACGTACCTGCGCTCTCCTCAGCTGGCTGCTTGCGGCACCAGCAACATGATGATCCCGGTGACGAGCAGATGTGCCATCGACACGGGGATAAACACCTTCCAGCCCAGAGCCATCAGCTGATCGTAGCGATAGCGGGGGAAAGTGCCTCGAATCCATATGAAAAAGTAGAGGAACACGAGTGCCTTGAGGCTGAACCAAATGGGGCCGGGTATGAGGTCGAGGAAGCCCAGGGCCGCGACGTTCGGGAAGGGCCGTAACCAACCACCCAGATACAAGGTTACGCACAGGCCGCTCATGACGATCATGGCGGCGTACTCGCCGAGCATGTAAAAAGACCAGCGCATCCCCGAGTACTCGGTGAAGTAGCCGGCCACCAGCTCGCTCTCGGCCTCGGGGAGATCGAATGGCAGCCGGTTGGTTTCGGCCACCATGGCAATCACGAAGAGAACGAATCCAACAGGCTGCAAGAAGATGAACCAGATCCCCAATTGAAGCTGAGCCTCCACGATCTGCACCATCGACAGGGTACCGGCCAGCATGAGAGCGGCGAGTACCACGAAGGTCAAAGCAACTTCGTAGGAGACCATCTGGGCTGCCGAACGCAGTGAGCCGAGCAACGGAAACTTGGAGTTGCTGGACCATCCACCGAGGATGACGGCGTAGATCGACAGGCTCATGATGGCCAGGATCGCCAGCGCACCGATGTTGACGTCGACGATGACGAACGGAATCTGGCGACCGAACATCTCGGCCCCCTCACCGAAGGGAATCAGGCTCAAGGCGGTGAAGGCCGTGACCATGAGGATCACAGGCGAGATGATGAAGATCGCCGCGTCGGCCACACGCGGTCGAATGTCCTCCTTGAGCAACAGCTTGAGGCCGTCGGCGATCGGCTGCAGGAGACCGTAGGGGCCGACCCGCATGGGACCGAGGCGGCTCTGGATGAAGGCCAGGACCTTGCGCTCGGCATAGGTCAGGTAGGCGATGACCAGCGAGACGATGCCCAGCACGACGACGATCTGGATCATCGGAATGAGCAGGTAGGTAATGAGAAAATCGTTGCTCATCGATCACAGTCCCCGAGGACGATGTCGATGCTGCCGATGACGGTGACCACGTCTGCTACCAGATGCCCCTTCACCATTTGCGTGATCGCCGCCAAGTTGACGAACGAAGGCGCCCGGATCTTGCACTTGTAAGGCTTGTTGGAGCCGTCGGAGATGATGTAGTAGCCGAGCTCGCCGCGAGGCGCTTCGATCACATGGTAGACCTCGCGCCCCGCCTCGATGCGCAGACTCTTCGGCACCTTGCCCGCAATCGGGCCCTCAGGTAGGGCCTCAAGACACTGCAGGATGATGCGCACGGACTGCCGCATCTCCTCGAGCCTGACCAGGTAGCGGGCATAGGAGTCGCCTTCCTCGGCCAGGGCAATGTCAAACTCGATGCGGTCGTAGGCGGCGTAGGGCATTGCTTTGCGAACGTCGTAGGGGACCCCGGAGGCCCGCAACAATGGCCCTGACACACCCATGTCGATGGCATCCTCGGCGCTGAGGATGCCGACATCGACGGTGCGCTCGAGCCAGATGCGATTGTCGGTCAACAGGGCCTCGTATTCCTTGATCCGGTCGGGGAACGTCTCGCAGAAGCGACGGACCCCGCTGGTCCAACCGTCCGGCAGCTCCCGCCGTAGGCCTCCCGGGCGAAAGGCGGAGGTGGTGAGCCGGTCACCGAGCGCCGCCTCGAAGAAATCGAGGATGACCTCTCGCTCCCGGATACACCACATCAGCATGGTCTGGGCGCCGATGTCGAGGGCATGGGTACCGAGCCAGAACAGGTGGCTGGCAATGCGCGACAGCTCGGCGATGGCGGTGCGCACGTACAGCGCCCGCTCGGGAACTTCCCAGCCGGCCAGCTTCTCCACCGTTTCCACGTAGCCCAGGTTGTTATTCGGCGCCGCAAGATAATCGGTGCGGTCGGTGAAGGGAACGTTCTGGTAATAGTTTCGCGTCTCACAGAGCTTCTCGGTGCCTCGATGCAGGTAGCCGATATCCGGCGTGCAGTCGACGATGGTCTCGCCATCGAGCTGCAACACCAGCCGCAGCACGCCGTGGGTTGACGGGTGCTGCGGGCCCATGTTGAGTTCCATCTCCCGGGTCTCGAGCATCGCTATCCTTGTGGGGTCTTCTCCTCGCCGCCAGCCTCGTCCTCGGGCTCTGGCTCGGCCTCTGGCTTCGGGGTCCAGAGTGGCCCGACGATGCCGGGGCCCACCATTTGGCGCTCCTGCTCGCTCATCTCGTAGTCGCCGCGGATGCGATCGAAGTGACCGCCACGGAAGGCCGCCTGCTGGCGTGTCAGCAGAGCGAGGTTCGGCCCCTCCAGGGGGTAATCCTTGCGCAGGGGGAAGCCCTCCCAATCCTCCGGCAGGAATATGCGCTCGAGATTCGGGTGGCCGAGGAACTCGATTCCATACAGATCGTAGGCTTCCCGTTCGTGCCAGTTTGCAGTGCCCCAGAGCGCAGTCATCGACGGCACCCCCTCACCGTCGTCGCAACCCACCTTGACCGTGAGCCGATGGTTCTTGGTCATCGAATAGAGGTGATAGACAACGTCGAAGCGAGGTTGTCGCTCGGTCCAGTCGATGGCGGTCAGATCCGAGAGATAGTCGAAGCTCGTTGATGCATCGTTGCGCAGCCAGTGCATGAGTTCCGTCAGACGGTCGGCGCCGGTGCGCACGATAGGATCGCCGATGGTGTCCTTGCCGTCCTCGCTGACCCCTTCCGGGAAGCATTGGAGAATTGTGGTAACCAAAGGGTGTGGAGGCTGCTGGCTCTCGTTCTCGGGACTATCGTTCGCCATGATTGCTTTGGCTCGCGGCTGATGCCGGCCTGGAGCGCCGGAGTTGGCAAATCTACTTGCGTATACGTGCAGCGCCTCGATAGT
>JBHHYG010000110.1:0-9916 GCA_046757445.1 Acidobacteriota bacterium | reverse complement strand
GACGTACTGCACGAGTACGCCTGCGCCCTCGAACCGGCGCGCGCCTTGTCCTCGTCATGGTGATGGTGTTGGGCAACGGCGTCGCGGTTGCCGGGCTCGGCCTGGCGCTGGGCTTAGCGGGCGCCGGTGGCCTCACGCGCCTTCTCACAAGCATGCTGTTCGAGGTGGAGCCGACCGATCCCACCACATTCGCTGCCGTGGCGATACTGATCGGTGCGGTGGCGGTGGCGGCGGCGTGGGGGCCGGCGCGTCGGGCTACGCGCGTCGATCCGGTGACGGCGCTTCGCAACGACTAGCGGCTGCGCGGGCAGGGCCTGCGTGTCGGCAATCCATCCTTGAAGGTCGTACGAAGCCAGGTGTTCCCGTTTTCATTGTTCGCCTGGTTAGAGCGTTCTAGAATGGTCGCCACTGCCACGATTCGATCTGCCACGGCTCAGTATGAACGAGGACACATGAGACTGAGAAGGCTGCATGGCGCCGATGCCGTACGCGCTTGCTCGCTGCTCCTGGCCACCCCTTTCATCGTTTCAGCTTGTACGTCCGGCGCACAACAGGGTGCATCCGACGGCGAGATCGGGGCCGAGAATCTACCAGCACATTCTATTGCTGCCGCTCCCATCGGCATCGAGCAGCTCAACGCTGTGCTGTGGACGCAGACCTCGGTGGAATACCGGGCGGTCGCGTTGCAGTCCTACGAGCGCGCCCGCAGCATGCTCGATACGGCGTTGGCCGATCCTACCTGGACCGCGACCCTCGAGCAGACCGGTCCCTTCGATCAGCTGCCACCAGCTCTCATCGTCGATGTCGACGAAACGGTGCTCGACAACTCTCCCTATCAGGCGCGCTTGATTCTCGACCGGCAGCGATTCAGCGCAAAGAGCTGGGGGCGCTGGGTAGGGGAAGCGGCGGCGGCAGCGGTGCCGGGTGCGCTGGAGTTCTGTACCGAGGCGGCGAGCAAGGGGGTGACCATCTTTTACGTCAGCAATCGCACCGCCGACCTCGAGGAGGGGACGCGCGCCAACCTCGAGCGGCTCGGGTTTCCCCTGCAGGAGGGTGTCGATGTGGTTCTGCTGCGGGGCGAGAAGCCGGAGTGGCAGACGTCGGACAAAGGGCCACGGCGGCAGACGGTGGCCTCCGACTATCGCGTCCTGTTGCTGATCGGTGACAACATGGGGGATTTCACTTCCGCCGCCAGCGGCACGATCGCCGAGCGCAGCGCCGTTGCCGACGAGCAGTTCGACTACTGGGGTCGGCGCTGGATCGTCCTGCCCAATCCCCAGTACGGCTCCTGGGAGCGGGCGCTTCTCGGTGCCGACACGCCGGAATCGGATGCCGAGCGGCTGCAGCGGAAACTGCAAGCCCTCGACCCGAAACGCTAGCCCGAACTTCCGATCTTTTCGGATCTGGAGGGAATGTCATGAAGAGCTTCCATCTTCCGGGAGTAGCCCGCCGGCTTGCGATGCTCGCTCCTATCTTGTCGCTGCTGCTCGTTCCCTGCATCACGGAGGCGCAAACCCCATCGCCGAGCAAGCCGCGGGCGAGGGACCTCGGCGTTCATTTCGACGGCACGCCCGGGGCCTTCAACGCCATCACCGATGTGGCGGGGGTGAAGGTCGGCCATACCACCTTGATCCGTGGCGAAGGGGAGCTGCGGGTCGGTAGCGGCCCGGTGCGCACCGGCGTCACGGTAGTGCTGCCGCGCGGGGAGAGCCCCGACGATCCGGTCTTTGCCGGCTGGTTCACCCTCAACGGCAACGGCGAGATGACCGGCACCACCTGGGTGGAAGAGTCGGGTTTTCTGGAAGGGCCGATCGCCATCACCAATACCCACAGCGTCGGCGTCGTCAGGGATGCCATCATCGCCTGGCGGGTGCGGACCGGCAAGACGTTGCAGCCCTGGTCGCTGCCGGTCGTGGCCGAGACCTGGGACGGATGGCTGAATGACATCAACGGCTTCCACGTCAAGCCGGAGCATCTGTTCGCGGCGCTCGAGAGCGCGGCCTCGGGTCCGGTAGCGGAGGGCAACGTCGGCGGCGGCACGGGGATGATCTGCCTGGGGTTCAAGGGCGGCATCGGCACGGCGTCGAGAAAGCTGGCCTCTGAGGCCAGCGGTTATACCGTCGGGGTTCTGGTGCAAACGAATTTCGGCGGTCGGAATCAGCTGCGCATCGACGGGGTACCGGTGGGCAAGGAGCTGGCGCCGGAGAGCCCCGCACGCTCGGCCTCGAGCCAGGCGGAGCTGCGCCCAGAGGGAGGCTCGATCATCATCGTCGTGGCCACCGACGCGCCGTTGCTGCCCCACCAGCTGAAGCGGCTGGCCCGCCGTGCCTCGCTCGGGGTGGCTCGCGTCGGCGGAACCTCGGGCAACGGCTCCGGCGATATCTTCATCGCCTTCTCGACCGCCAACCCCGGCGCCGCCTCCGCCACCCCCACCGCCGAGACCCGGATGCTCAGCAATGCGCGCATCAACCCGGTCTTCAACGCCACCGTCGAGGCCACCGAGGAGGCGATCATCAACGCCTTGATTGCCGCCGAGACCATGGTCGGGCGGGACAACCATCGCATCGAAGCGCTGCCGCACGATCGGTTGCGCCAGATACTGCGCAAGTACAACCGGCTCGAGCCCGCATTTCTCAACGGGTCGTGAAGCGAGCGGGCGCCAGGGTCGCGAGGACAAGGCGCGCGCCGGTTCGAGGGCGCAGGCGTACTCGTGCAGTACGTCGAGCCCTCGGGGCAAGCGCAACGCAGTCATCGTGGCCCCTGCGGTCGCGCAGCCGCGAGCCGTTGAGCAATGCGGGCTAGGAGTGAGCAGGGAAACAGCGTCGGTTGACACTCACCGAGACCGGCCTCTATACCAGCACTCATGGGAGCTCCTCGGGTGAGTCCGGCGGCAGTGCAGAAGCGCCCGCTCGCCAACTACATCGGCGGCCAGTGGCGCGCCGCCTCCTGCTCCGAGTTCTTGCCGCTGACCGATCCGGCCACCGGGGAGCTTCTCGGCCGCGTTCCGCTGTCGGGTAAAGATGACGTCGCCGCCGCCGTGGAATCGGCAAGGGCGGCTTTTCCCGCTTGGCGGGAGACCCCGCCGGTGGACAGAGCGCGGGTTCTGTTTCGACTGAAGGCACTGCTCGAGGAACAGCTCGAGGAGCTCGCCGCGTGCCTCACCCGCGAGCACGGCAAGATCCTCGCCGAGTCGCGAGGCGAGATTCGTCGCGGTATCGAGAACGTGGAGCACGCCTGCGGGATTCCCTCGTTGATGATGGGATCGAACCTGGAGGACGTGGCCGCGGGCATCGATTGCGAGACCATCCGCCAGCCTCTCGGCGTCTTCGCGGCGGTGACGCCGTATAACTTCCCGGTCATGGTGCCGATGTGGTTCTGGCCCTACGCGGTGGCCACCGGCAACACCTTCGTCCTGAAGCCGAGCGAGCAGGACGTCCTCACTCACCAGCGGGTGGTCGAGCTTGCCAGCGAGGCGGGCCTGCCGGCAGGCGTTCTCAACGTCGTGCACGGCGATCGGCAGGCGGTGGTGGCGCTGCTGGAGCATGCGGATGTCGAGGGAGTCTCCTTCGTCGGCTCCAGCCAGGTGGCGCAGGCCATCTACCGCAAGGCCGCCGAGACCGGCAAGCGCGTGCAGGCGCTGGGCGGCGCCAAGAACCATATGATCGTGCTGCCCGACGCCGACTACGATCAGGTGTGCAAGGCGGTGATCTCGTCGGTCTTTGGCTCCACCGGACAGCGCTGCCTGGCCGGCAGCGTCGTCGTGGGGGTCGAGGACGCCTACGCTCCCATGCGCGAGCGCATTCTGGAGGAGGCCTCGTCGCTGCGGCTCGGCTATGGGCTCGACGATGACGTTGATATGGGACCGGTGATCTCGGCGCCGCACCGGCAGCGTGTGCTCGGATTCATCGACCGGGGGACGAAGGAGGGAGCGGAGCTGTTGCTCGACGGCCGTGACGCCAAGGTAGATGCCTTGCCGCTGGGGCACTGGGTCGGGCCCACCGTCTTCGATAAGGTGGAGCCGCAGATGGTGGTCGGCAAGGAAGAGATCTTCGGCCCCGTGGCCAGCCTCAGTCGCAGCGATTCCCTCGAAGGAGCCATCGATCTGATCCACCGCAACCGCTACGGCAACGCCACCTCGATTTTCACCCGCAGCGGCCGCGCGGCTCGTGAGTTCCGCTATCGTGCCGGCATCGGCATGATCGGCGTCAACATCGGCGTCGCCGCGCCGATGGCCTTCTTTCCCTTCGGCGGCTCGAGGGGTTCCTTCTATGGGGATCTGAAGGCGCAAGGACATGATGCCATCGACTTCTACACCGACAAGCGCGTCGTCATCTCGAGATGGTAACGAACGGAGGAGGATGATCGATGAATGAGCAGGCAGCGACGGCGGCCGGCCCGGAAGCGGCCAAGGCAGCACGGGAGGGTGAGGGAGGTCTACAGGCGGAGCAGACCAAGACGGAGCAGGTGAAGGCTGGCCACAAGGAGTTTCTCTTTCCCTGCGCGCCGCCCCTCTACAAGGATCCACTGGTGTTGGTCGAGGGCAACGGCGTGATGGTGCGCGACTCCGAGGGGCGCGAGTTCCTCGACTTCTTCAGCGGCATCCTCTCCACCTCGCTGGGTCACTGCCACCCGGAGGTGGTGGAGCGGGTGCAGCAACAGCTGGGCACGCTCGGGCACGTCTCGACGCTCTACATGAACGAAAACCAAGTCGAGACCGCGCGACGTCTCGCCGACATCGCTCCAGGCAAGCTGAAGCGATCGTTCTTCACCAACAGCGGCACCGAGGCGGTGGAGACGGCGGTGATGGCGGCCTGCCTGTACACTGGACGCAGCGAGATCCTCGCCCTGCGCTACGCTTATTCGGGGCGCAGCTTCCTGGCCACCAACATCACCGCCCAGGCTCCCTGGCGGCCGCTGGCGGGCTCGGTTCCGGGGATCAAGCACGTGCTATCGCCGTACCCGTACCGCTGTCCCTTTCGCACGCCCTGCGACGACAGCTGCGTCGAGGCCTTCGCCCACGATCTGGAAGAGGCCATCCTGACCACCACCACCGGCAAGCCGGCCGCCTTCATGGCCGAGACCATCCAGGGTGCGGGCGGTTATATCGTGCCGCCGCCCGGCTACTTCCAGCGCGCCGTGGAGATCATCCACAACTACGGCGGCGTCTTCATCTGCGACGAGGTGCAGGCCGGCTTCGGCCGCACCGGCGAGAAGTGGTTCGGCATCGAGCACTGGGGGGTCGAGCCCGACATCATGGTCATGGCCAAGGGCATCGCCAACGGCCTGCCGGTGGGCGCCACCATCGCCCGCGACGAGATCGCCGAGGCCTGGACTGCCAAGACCATCTCCACCTTCGGTGGCAACCCGATCTCGATGGCCGCCGCCGCCAAGACCCTCGAGGTGATGGCGCGGGAAGACGTGCCCGCCCGCTCGGCGGTCCGCGGCAAGCAGCTGCGGGACGGGCTCGACGGGCTCTACGATCAGCACGTCTGGATCGGCGAGGTGCGGGGCATGGGGCTCATGCAGGCGCTCGAGCTGGTGGAGGATCGGCAGAGCAAGGAACCGAGCCCGGGCAAGGCGGCGGCGCTGCTCGAGGCGGCCAAGGAGGAGGGGCTGCTGCTCGGCGTCGGCGGCCTGAACGGCAACGTCATCCGCATGGGCCCGTCGATGCTGATCACCGAAGCGGAGGTCGCGGAGGCCCTCGAGCGTCTCGGCCGCGCCTGCCGTCGAGTGGATGCGGCATGAGATGATCGCCGGTCTGCCGTGGAGCGCCTGGTTGCTGCTGCTGGTCGCTGTGGGGCTGGGCCTCGCCGTGGAGCTGATCTTCTACTTCAACCATCGTTGCCGCCGCCGCCGGTCGCCGGCACGCCTGCCCGACCGCGACCAGCCCGAGCTTCTCAACGGGTCGTGAAGCGAGCGGGCGCCGAGGAGGTAGCAGTTGATGGCCTACCGAGGCGATCGAATCGGATAATGCGATGACTTCCGCCACCATCATCGCGGTGGTGATCGTCTATCTGATCGTCCTTCTGGCTATCGGTGTCTGGGGGAGGAGCGAGTCGCGGAGCGTCGCCGGCTACTACGTGGCTGGCAAGAAGCTGCCCTCGTGGGTGATCGCCTTCAGCTCCAACGCCACCGGCGAGAGTGCCTGGCTGCTTCTCGGGCTCACCGGCATGGGCTATACGGTCGGCATCCATGCCCTGTGGATCGTGCTCGGCGAGGTTCTCGGGGTGACGTTGGGATGGGTGCTGGTGGCGCTTCCGTTCAAGGAATACACCGACCGCTACGATTCGATCACCGTGGCCGACTATCTGGAGTCGCGATTCCGCGACGCCCGGCACCTGCTGCGGCTACTCAGCGCGATCATCATCCTCAGCATGGTGACCGCCTATACGGCCGCGCAGCTGACGGCGTCGGGCAAGGCCTTCGGCTCGTTCCTTGGCACCAGCTACACGGCCGGGGTGCTGATCGGCGCCGCCGTCATCCTTTTTTACACCAGCATCGGCGGCTACAAGGCGGTCGCCTACAGCGATCTGCTGCAAGGGGTGCTGATGTTTTCCGGCCTGCTGGTGATGCCGATTGCGGGGATCTCGGCAGCGGGCGGCTGGCTGCCGCTCATGTCACGGTTGCGGCAGATGGATCCGAGCCTGCTGACACCCATGGGCGGTCTCGGATTCTCGCTGGCCGGCGTGGCCAGCGCCGTCAGCTTCATGGGCATCGGCCTCGCCTTCCTCGGTGCCCCGCAGCTACTGACCCGCTTCATCTCGGCGCGCGACAGGGAGCAGATCGTCGGCGGCAGCCTCATCGCCGTGGCCTGCATCATCGTCTTCGATACCGGCGCAGTCTTTGCCGGGTTGGCCGGCCGATCGCTCTTTCCCGGCCTCGAGGATGCCGAAACCATACTGCCGACGATGAGCGCCGCCCTCTTTCCTGCCCTCGTCACCGGCATCTTTCTGGTCATCGTTCTCGCTGCCATCATGTCGACGGTCGATTCGCTGCTGATTCTCGCCTCCTCGGCCGTCGTCCGCGATCTGGTGCAGAAGATCTTCAATCCGCGCCTCTCGGAGTGGCAGCTGTCGCTGTACGGCAAGCTCACCACCGTGGTCATCGGGGCGGCGGCGCTGGTGCTGGCGCTGGGCCAGGTGCGGGTGATCTTCTGGTTCGTGCTCTTCGCCTGGTCGGGGCTGGCTTCGGCTTTCACGCCCGTGGTGCTGTGCTCGCTCTTCTGGAAGCGAACGACGCGCGCCGGTGCCGTGGCCGGCATGGTCGGGGGCTTCGTCGCCACCATGGCCTGGGTGCTGCTGTTCAAAGAGCGCTTCTATGATCTCTACGAGATGTTGCCCGGCTTCGCGGTGGGCTTCTTGCTGACCATCGGGGTGAGCCTGCTGACCGAGGCGCCGGACGGGGCTGCCGCCGAGCTCGAGGCCATGCGGCCAGGTAGGGCATCCCTTTCGCGCCTCGCCGGCCTGGCCGCAGGCAGCGGGGAATCTGGCCGGCGCGCCGACACCGCCAGCGGATGTGGCACGCCCCGGCTCATGAGGAAAGTGAAGCGCTAGCAGAGGGAGATCGAAAAGAAGGAGGGAAACCAATGAGCAAGTACACGCGCGGTGAGTTCATCGGGCTGGGTGCGGCATGGGCAGCGGCCCTCGGTGTCGGCTGCCGGCCCGGCAGCCCCGGCGACGGCGGGACTACTCCCGAGAACGAGGGGCCGGGCCCGGACCTGGCCCTGCTCCACGGCCGCGTCTACACCGTCGACGAGGCGCAGCCGCGGGCGCAAGCTCTGGCCGTGAAGAACGGTCGCTTCCTCGCCGTCGGCAGCGACGACGATATTCAAGACCTGATCACCTCCCGCACCGAGGTGATCGACGCCGCGGGCATGACCGTGACCCCGGGCTTCATCGACGCACACTGCCATCCGGCGAGCGCCGGGGTCGCCGAGCTCACCAACGTCAACGCCGATCTCCGCAGCATCGCCGAGATCAAGGAAGCGATGCGCAGGAAGGCGGCGGAGACGCCGCCCGGCTACTGGGTGAGTGGCTTCAAGTACGATGACACCAAGCTGGCAGAGGGTAGACCGCTGAGCCGCGAGGACCTCGACGAGGTGGTTCCCGACCATCCCGCCGTCGTCGGACACCGTGGCGGCCATACCGGTGTCTACAACAGCAAGGCCTTCGAGCTCGCCGGCATCACGGCAAGCACGCCGGATCCGACCGGTGGCAAGTTCTTCCGGGAAAACGGCGAGCTCACCGGCAAGGTGGCGGAGCGGGCAAGGGGTGCCTTCCGGGGAATCGGCAAGCGCGATCCGGTGACGCGGGAGACGCGCCGGGCGGGGATCAAGCGCATCTCCGAGCTGATGACCGCCGCCGGCCTCACCAGTGTGCACGACGCCGGTGTCTCGACCGCCTCGGCCATCGGGTACCAGGACGCCCATGCGGCCGGCGAGATGCGCTTTCGGGTTTACATGCTGGCGCGCGGCGGCATCTTCGACGGCCTCAAGGCGGCCGGCATCTCCACCAGCTTCGGCAACGAGTGGCTGCGGGTGGGGGCGGTGAAGTTCGCCGCCGACGGCTCGGCCTCGGAGCGCACCATGCGCATGAGCACGCCCTACGTCGGTCGGCCGAACGACTACGGCATCCTCACCATGAGCCAAGAGCAGATCCACGAGGTCGTCGAGGACGCCCACCGGCACGGCTTCCAGGTGGGCATCCACGCCAACGGCGACGTCGCCATCGACATGGTGCTGAACGCCTACGAGCGGGTGCAGAAGCTATGGCCGCGGCCCGATCCACGGCACCGTATCGAGCACTGCTCGCTGGTGAACCCCGATCTGCTGGCCCGCATCAAGGCCCTCGGTGCCATCCCCACGCCCTTTTATACCTATGTTCACTACCACGGCAACAAGTGGGTGGAGTACGGACAAGCAAAGATGCGCTGGATGTTCGCGCACCGCTCGTTTCTGGATGCCGGCATTCCTGTGGCCGGCGCCTCCGACTACGTGCCCGGTCCCTTCGAGCCGCTGATGGCCATCCAGAGCCTAGTCACGCGCAAGGACTTCGAGGGCCGGGTATGGGGGCCGAACCAGCGCATCAGCGTCGACGAAGCGCTGCGGGTGTGCACCCTCAACGGCGCCCACGCCTCCTTCGAAGAAAAGATCAAGGGATCGATCCGCGCCGGCAAGCTGGCCGACTTCGTCCTTCTCGCCGACGATCCCCACGACGTGGATCCCGACCGGATCAAACAGATCGAGGTGGTAAGAACGGTGGTCGGCGACCGCACCATGCACCCGATGCAGGCCTGAGGGGCCTCGATTCGAGTTCACCCCAGCCGAGCCTTGTGCCAGTGGTCAAACAGATGAATTCAAGCATAGGAATTATACCGGCCCGTCCTCTGTTCCCCGCTGCCTCATCTAGCCGTCGGCATTCCCTCCCCAACGCGTCGACAGTGTCACGGTGACTCGGTCTCCAGGGTGTGCTAGTGCCTACATCTGTTCCTCAGTGTTCGCCGCCGGCCGCCGGCTCCAGTCCGATGCTCTCGAACTGGTTTATGCGCACGTCGCCCTCCGGAAACCGGGCGACGATTTCGAGCTCGCCACCCAGGGCGGCAATGTATCGGGCCAGCGTGCTGACGTACATGTCGGTTCGTTTCTCGATCCTCGAGACGGCCGCCTGCCGATTGCCGAGGATTTCGGCGATCGTTTCCTGGGTCATCTCGCGCGCGCGCCGCAGATCATTCAGCGGCATTTCCGATAGCAGCTCGAGCGTCCGTTCTTGGTTTCGTTTCCTACGCTCCGGCGACATCTTCGCCCGGAGCTCGCTGAACTTCTTAGCCATGATGCGTACCCTCCAGTTACTGCCTCCCCTCGCTGGCCGGATGGTGTCGCAGTAGGCTCGAGCCAGTGCGGTGCCCGCCAGCCCCAGCC
>JBHHYG010000109.1:0-9955 GCA_046757445.1 Acidobacteriota bacterium | reverse complement strand
CAGCGAGCGCGCCCTTTGCCGCGCCCGCAGCAGCAAACCGTTGAGATATGCGGGTTAGCCGGTCGGCTCTCGTCCCCCGACGATCAGCAAGGAGCTACCGAAGGGCACCGGTAGCGATCCCAGTGTCCGCTGCTCGAGCCGAGACAGCAGATAGAGGCTGCCGTTGAGCCAGCGTGGAGGAACCCGCGGCAGCCGCGGCCGCAACCCGAGAGCCCGCTCGACAAGGCGAGCGGCGAGCTTTACCGGGCAGGTCCAGTAGAAAAAGTACGTCTCCCTGTCGATGCGCAGCCCGGCCGCTCGCGCCAGCTGCCGAAAGCTGCCCTTGGTGTAGCGGCTGTGGTGACGGTTGAGCTCGTCGTGCTGGGTCCAGAGCAAGTTGAAGGCGGGCACCGTGGCCAGTAGCACCCCTAGGGGCTCGAGCAGGGCCTGGGCATGCCGCAGGGCCGCCGCCGGATCTTCGAGGTGCTCGAGCACGTCGAGCATGAGAATCAGCGAATAGCGCTTGCCCGGCAGGAAGCTGTCGTCGAAGGGGCACAGGTGAATGCGATGGCGGTGCCTGGAGGATGCGCTCACCAGCGCCGCCTCCGGCTCCACCCCCTCGACCTCTCCGAGCTCCGACAGCCGCTCGAAGAACAGGCCGTCGCCACAACCGACATCGAGGATGGTGCGCCAGCCGCCGGCGGGCTGGCGTCGGCGCAGCGCCGCCAGGATCACCTTCTCGCGTGCCCGCCACCACCAGTGCCTCTCGTACAGTTGCCGGTAGCGCCGCGCGTAGGCTTGGTCCATCGATCAGCGGGGCGGAGCGCGACGGACCACTTTGGAAACCACGTACAGTGGCCGCGACTTGACCTCCTCGTAGACCCTGCCCAGGTACTCGCCGATGATGCCGAGAAAGACCAGGTTGACGCCGGCGAGGAAGATGATGGTGAGGATCAGCGCCGTGAAGCCCTGCGGTGACCGATCGAGGAAGATCTTGGCGTAGAGGGAATAAGCACCGAAGATCGCCGACAGCGCGATGGCCATGGCGCCGAGCACGGTCGCGGCTCGCAGCGGCACGACGGAAAAGGCGAAGATGCCGTCGAAGGCCAGCCCCAGGAGCTTCACGAGGCTGTACTTGCTCGTCCCCGAGAAGCGCTCGGAGCGTTCCACCGGCACGCCGATCTGCCGGAAGCCGACCCAGGTGCGCAGGCCGCGCAGGTAGCGGTGGTATTCGGGCGCTCGGCGAAGTTGCTCGACAACGCGGCGAGACATGAGGGCGAAGTCGCCGGCATCGAGCGGTAGCCGCAGGTTCGACATGCCAGCCAGCAGCCGGTAGAAGAAAAAGTAGCAGAGCCGCAGCCACCAGACCTCCTTGCGGCCGATCCGCTGGGCGTAGACGACGTCGTATCCTTTCTGGTACTGGCTGAGAAACCGCGGGATGATCTCGGGGGGATCCTGCAGGTCGCCGTCCATGACCACGGTGACGTCGCCGTCGACGTGGTCGAGAGCCGCCGACAGCGCCGCCTGGTGGCCGAAGTTCCGCGATAGCGACACCACCACCATTCTCGGGTCCGCTGCCGCCTCCTTCTCCAGCATCGACCGCGTGCGGTCGGTGCTGCCGTCGTTGACGAGGACCATCTCGTGCGGGCCGCCGGGGATGGCGTCGAGCACGCCTCGTAGGCGATGTAGCAGCTCGGCGAGGTTCTCCTCTTCGTTGTACAGCGGCACGGCGACCGAGACCCGGGGGGCAGCGCTCATGCGCGCCTCGCTCGTCCTTTGAAGTAGACCATCTCCCACAGTGTGACGCCGAGCGCCCCGAGGGCATAGGGCTCGAAGACCAGCGGCTCGAAATCTCGCTCGAAGAGCCGCTGCCAGGTTGCCAGCGGGCGCGGGAAGTCGCCGCGATCCCAGCGCGCCAGCAGCAGGGCGATCGACGGCGAGGAGGGAAGCACGAGATCGAGTATGTGCAGGTGGCCGTCGTCGCTCAGCAGCGACGCCAGCGCCCCCAAGATGCGCCGCGTGCCCTCGGTGTCGATGTGGTGGAGCAGGCTGTTCACCAGGATGAAGTCGAAGCGCCCGGCGGCGACGAAACCCTCTCTGATGTCGGCGACCACGAAGTTGCGCCGGTAACGGCGACGCGCGTGGTTGACGTAGCGCTCGTTGATGTCGACGCCCAGGTAGTCGACGCCATCAAAATGATGGGTGTTGGTGCCGGGCCCGCAACCGACGTCCAGCACCCGCCGCACCCGCAGCAGGTCGTTGTGCGCGAGCACCGGGGCGAGCTTCTTCTCGGCGAAGGGTGCCTGCCAGAGGCGGTAGGCGAGCGCGTGCTCCATGGTGGCGGCGGCGAGCTTCATTCTCTCCACCTCACTGTGAAGGTGCCGATCTCCATGGCCTGGGGGAACCGCTCCGCCAGCGCTTCGGCGAGCTCCGGCGGCGGCGCGTCGGAGAAGCGCGGCTCGCGGTTGAGGGCGACGACGCCGACCCGGCTGCGCTCGAGCGACTCGAGGATGCGCGCCGCCCGCCCTTCCGGATCATCGAAGAAGTCGAAGATCGTGCGCGTCGGGTTGCGCAGCCCCGAGAGGAAGTAGACCTCGGGGCAATCTGGCGTCGCGTAGGCGAACCTCCCCACCGCATGCGCGCGCATCGCCGCCACTAGCTGTTCGTATTGCTGCTTGTCTGCTTGGCTCACCCGAAGCCCACCACGATCGAGAGCGAGTTCCTCCGTCTGGTCGCTGGCAGCGTAATAGAAGCCCATGTTGTAGATAAACCCCGGGTTGACCCACAAGACGCCGAAGGCCAGGTAGAAGCAAAGCAATGCTGCGGGGACGAAGGTGGAGGTGCGCTGCTGCGAGGCGACGATGGCCACCAGGGCAAGCGCCACGGTGGGAGCGACATAGCAGAAGTAGATGGGCGAGGAAAATGGAAACTGCACGAGGCTGACCATCACCATGACGGTCAAAAGGAGCATCAGCTGCTGGCGCCGCAGCGGCGTCAGGTGGGCCCGGCTACGGGGATGGTGCAGCAGCACCACTCCCGCCAACGTCGTTGCCGGCACCAGGGTGCGCACCGAGTACCAGACGAGCTGATAGATGAACACCTCCCCGGCGGCCGCCAGTCCGGCACCCAGCGCCAGCACGATGAGCGTCGCCTCCGGCCACCTCGGCCGCTGCCGCCAGCTCGAGCCGCCGAGGAGCAACACCAGCGGTAGCGTCGCGAAGATCGAGGGCAGCAGGTCGGGCGGCGACATGGTGGCGAAGCTGAGGCGCTTGAACGGCGCCACGAAGAGACCGTTGAGTAACGCCGGCAGGGCGCCGCTGGTGAGGTAGGGGATCAGGAACAGGGCGATGGGAACGACCAGGCCGAGCGCAAACGGCCCGATCAGCCGGGCCAGCGTCGACAATCGGGTGCGGCTGGATCCGTGCGCCTCCTGTCGCTCGTTCCAAAGGTACAGCGCTGCCAGCGTGGCGCCGGGCAGCAAGAAGTGAACGTACTCGGCGGCGCCGGTGCCGCTGAGCGCCAATATCAGCAGGAAGGCCAACAACACCAGCAGGCAGGCGCCGATGAACCAGCCGTAGAGGCGGCTGGTCACTTCTCGTTGCCCTGCTGCAGTCTTCCCGGCGTTTCTTCCGTCCTCTGCGGCCTGCCCGGCGCCCCTTGCGCTTCCCTTTCCTCCCTCTGCAGCCTGCCCGGTGCCCCTTGCCCCCTCTGCAGCCCGCCCGGCGTCCCTTTCGCGCTCTGCCGTCTGCGACAGCGTCTGCTCGCGTAGGACCAGAAAGAGAAGCACGGCGGCGACAAAGTAGAGGCCGACGATCTTGGCCAGGCAGGAGAGGCCGGCACTGAGGCCGGCAACCACCAACCAGCGGCCTCTGCTGCTCTCCAGGTAGCGGAGCAGGGCGGCGCTGCCGAAGACAGCGAAGAAGAGGTTGTACCAGGAGGGGATGGCGGCCGAATAGTTGGGCACGCTCCAGGCCACGGCCAGCAAGACCACCGTACCGGCGGCCAGCGGCGCGACGAAACGGCTGGCGATGAAGTAGAGTGCCGGTATCCAGGCAAGGAAGAAGGCCAGAAGCACCAGGCGCAGCGACATCAGCCGGGTGCCGAAAGTGCGGAAGGCCAGGGCGTTGAGATAGCTGAGGCCGCCGGTGTAGATCTCGTCGAAGTCCCGATGCGGGGTCTCACCGGCCAACACGCGCTCGGCGCTTTGCGCCAAGCCGCCTTCGTCATGCGGTACCCAGCCGCGGTCGAGTCGGCCGACCAGGTAGAGGGTGCTGATCCCCCAGACCAACAGCAGCACCAGCCACCAGGTGCGGGATCGTGTCGCCGTCAATGGCGTTCCCCCACATCTTTTTCCGGCCCGACGATCTTCCATAACGATGCGGGCCATGAGCGGTTGCGGGCGACAAGCTCCGCTCGCGTCTCGAAGAACTTCATGAGCAACTCCCTTTGATGAGCATCGAGGGCATCCGGGGCCAGGGTCAGCAGCTCGTCGATCATCAGGTAGGTGATGCCGCGATCGAGGAGCCTTTGCGCAAAATCAGCCGCCGAGGTCGAGGCGTCCAGCAGCCGCACCAGCTTCCAGCGCTGAAAGATGAAGTCGGCCCGCCACTGGCAATCGAGCAGGTAGCCGATGTGTCGCATGTCGGCGAGATAGACGACGTCGTTGGGCCCCAACCGCTGATTCGCTTCCCGGTAAATCGGATAGATTTGTATGCGTCGCTCCCAGAACTGATCGCGCGATTCCTTGCCGGCCCAGAACGCCCATGGCCGTTCCGTCGAGTTCCACGGCCGGGCAGTGAGGTTCTCGCGCACCCCGAATCCCAGGCTCACCAGCATCAGTACCATGATGGCGCCCCTCAGAAGCTTGGATTCTCGTCGTCGCAGTCCGTAGGCGAGCAAAAATGCCAGCGGCGGCAGCATGGGCATCAGGAATCGGGCTTGCAGCGTTGTCGAGGCCCAGTAGTAGAGGTACAGCAGGCTGAAGATGATGGTGAGCTTGATTTCCTTCGGCTTGCTGCGGCGCCACAGCAGCAGGGGGATGAGCAGGAAGACCGGCCCGATCATGCCGTCGTAGGCGTCGAACTTCCAGAAGCGTGCTTTGACGAAGACCAGTATCGGTGCCAGCAGCCTGTCGCTGATTTTCCAGGTATCGCCCGAAAGACCGTAGAAGTTCAAGAAGTCGAGGTAGTACCAGCTGCGCTCAACATCCCAGTTGATGCCGGGATGCAAGCTGAAGCCGCCGGTCTGGAAGGGGAACAAGGGCCAGCCGGTGACCGTCCAGGTGCGCAGCATGTAGGGCAGGAAGATCGAGAAGGCGATAGCCGGGATGATGAAGACGGCAGCCGACACCTTCTTTCTGCGCTCCAGGAGCTGTTCGATCAGCAGCAACACGATGAAGAGAAAGACCACCTGCATCCCCGTGTACTTGGTGGCCCAGGCCCCTCCGGCCATGATCCCCGCCACCACCGCCCAGACCAGACGGCGTCCGTCGAGGTACTGCAACAGGGCGGCGAAGGCGAGGAAGACGAAGAGCGAGAAGGTCAGGTCGACGTAGGCGAAGGGGAGCACCTGGACAACGGAGGGCACCGTCAGAAACAGTGCCGCCGTCATCAACGACAACCTGCGGTCGAGATGCTGCCGCGCAAACCCGAAAATGGCGAGGGCGAGCAGGGCTCCGAACAGCGCATGGAAGAGCTTGGCGGCGGAATCTCCGACGATTCCCAAGCTGAAGAGGAAAAACATCTCGCCGAGCTGGGGGAAGTAGGCATAGATGTTGTCCGGAAAGAAGACCTTGCCGCCATCGCGCAGCATCTGCCGGGGGACTTCGAGATGGTAGACGAGCGAGTCGAAGCCGATGGGCGGCAGCTGGGCGAGCAGAACGACCCAGGCGGCGAAGGCCGCGCAGCCGCCGATAAAGAGCCAGGACAGGGCTCCCCTCGGCCTCAGCTCGAGGAGCCGCCGGCGAAGATCGGCCCCGTCGAGGCGCCCGAGTCCGGTCAGCGCCAGCAGGGTCAGCGCCAACAAGAGCAGATAAAGGAACACCCGGGTGGCCAGGCCGAGCAGCACCGACGCGAAAATCAGATGCGAGATGATCAGCAGGCCGATCGCCGTCTCGGCGGCGATCTGCAGGGCCGGGTGGGGGAAACGCCATCGAGCGGAGTGTCGCAGCAGCCTGCCGGAGCCCGACACCGTACCGCCCAGCGTCCAGGCTCCCGCCGCGGTGACCGCGACCAGGGCCACACTCGAGATGATGGAGCCCATCGCGCCTCGCTCGAAGCCTCTCCGGTTTGCAAGGTTTACCGTTGGGGTTCCCACCGTACCAGCCGTTCCCGGGATCGAGAAGCCCATTCCTGTGCGGATCAAAACCTGCTTCGGGTTTCTCGTCGCCTAGGAAAAGAGGCAAAATGATGTATCCGCTGCGTGGCGGCGGCTGGTATCGGCCCCGGGCGGCCGCAACAATGGTGCACACAGTACCCGAACGAGCTCCGGCGATGACGATTCTGCGGCTGAACAAGATCAGCAAGTCACTGCCGTTCGGCTTCTGGCTGCGCCCCCGTCAAGTGCTGCGGGAGGTGAGCCTGTCGGTTCAGGAGGGCGAGGTATACGGTTTCATCGGGCCCAACGGCGCCGGCAAGACGACCTCGATAAAATGCATTCTGGGGTTGTTGTTGCCGGATTCGGGGTCCGTCGAGCTCCTCGGCGAGCCGGGTGCTACCCTTTCAGCGCGGCAACGACTCGGCTACCTGCCGGAGCAGCCGTACTTCTATCCGCATCTGAGCGGCCACGAGCTTCTCGAGTACTTCGGCCGCCTCTTCGGCCTCAGGGGGGCCAAGCTCAGGCGCCGCTGCGATTCGCTGCTCGAGCGGGTGGGTCTGGCTGCCGATGCCGACAAGCTCACTGGCCAATACTCGAAGGGCATGCTGCAGCGGCTGGGGATCGCCCAGGCTCTCATCAACGAACCCGACCTGGTGCTGCTCGACGAGCCGATGACCGGGCTCGATCCCATCGGCCGCCGGCAGATGAAGGAGATCATCTACGGTGTCCGAGACCGTGGCGCCACCGTCTTCCTCTCCAGCCACATTCTCTCCGACGCCGAGGCGCTCTGTGATCGGGTCGGGTTGCTGGTGGCCGGTCGGGTGCTGAAGGAGGGGACGCTTGCCGGGTTGCTCGAGGAGCAGGTCGAGTACTGGGAAGCGGCCTGTGAGGGAATCGATAGCCCCGCCATCGCCGGTTTCCGCCCCCACACCACGCAGGGCGACCACCACTACTATCGCCTCGACGATCAGGCGCAGGTGGAGAGCTGGGTCGATGGTGTGCGCGCTGCCGGTGGACGCATCTACCGGCTGATGCCACATCGAGTGACCCTGGAGGACTACTTCGTCGCCGCTGTCCGGGCAGATCAATGAAGGGGAATCGATGACCGGCGCCCTCTACGCTATCGCCCTGCACACCTTCAAAGAGGCGATCCGCGACCGCATCCTGGTGCTGTTCCTGGTCTTCGCCATGCTGATGATGGCGTTTTCCACCGTGCTTTCCTGGCTCACCGTCGGTAGTGAGCTGAAGATCGTCACCGACGTCGGCCTCGCCGCGCTCGCTTTCTTCGGCATGCTGGTGGCGGTCTTCGTCGGCATCACCTTGGTGCACAAGGAAGTAGAGAAGCGCACCATTTACGCGGTACTGGCGAAGCCGGTGCCGCGTTGGCTCTTTCTCGTCGGCAAGTACGTCGGCCTGATGGCCACCCTGGCCGCGGTTCTGGGATTGATGGCGATCTTTTACCTGGCCCTGGTGAGCTGGAAGGGAGGCCGGTTTCCGGCCTATCTGCTGGCCGCGATCTGGCTGACCTACTTGGAGGTATCGGTGATCACCGCGGTGGCCATCCTCTTCTCCTGCTTCACCACACCCATGCTCGCCGCCGTCTTTACCCTCGGCATCTACCTCCTCGGCCATCTCTCGTGGGGGCTGGGGGAGCTGGCCGACCGCCTGCCGAGCGGGGTCGCCTGGATGGTCAATGGCATCTACTACCTGCTTCCCGACCTGGAAACCTTCAACGTGCGGCCTCAGGTCGTTCATGACCAGAGCCTGCCGGCCGGTTACTTGTGGCAAGCCCTTCTCTACTCGGCTGCCTACACCGGCGGCATGTTGGTGCTGGCGGTCATCATTTTTCGTCGCAGAGACCTGAAGTGAGGCCTCGGGGCGTGGAAGGGGAGGGTCGTCGCGGCGGTCTCCTTCGGGTCGAGACGGGACGAGCGCAGAAGCGGCAGCGGGGCATGGCCACCCTGCTGGCGCTGTGGCTTGCGCTGGCCGCCTGCGCCACGGGATGGATTGCCATCCAGCGCTCCATCGACCACACCCGCAACAGATGGCCTCAGGCCTACCCGTTGCTGTTTCTTCCCTCCGGCCAATATCTGAGGGCGACGAGCTTCGGCTACCGGATCGTGATGGCGGATCTGATCTATCTGTGGAGCATCCAGTACTACGGCCATCGTCGCACCCCGGAGGGGCGTGCCTACCTGTGGCACATCTACGACGTCATCACCGAGCTCGACCCCGGATTCGTCGATGCCTATCTGATCGGCGGACTGATCATGTCTTCGGACATGTCGGACCCGGAGATGGCGGTGCGGCTCCTGGAAAAGGGCATGGAGTCGAACGAGGACACTTGGATCCTGCCACTGGATGCCGGCTTCTATTGCTATCTGGACCTCGAGGATTACGCGCGGGCGGCAACCTACTTCGAGCGCGCCATGAAGATTCCCGGCGCGCCGCCGGAGATCGGCCGCCTGCGGGCCACCATGTTCCAGATGGCGGGCGACCTGCTGAAGTCGTTGCAGTTCTGGGTGGAGATTTACCAGGGGGCAACCGACGAGTGGGTCAAGTCGATCGCCTGGCAACATATCCGCGACCTGCGCGTGAAGCTCGATATCCGGCAGATCGAGGCGGCCATCCGCCGCTATCAGGACGAACGCGGCCGGCTGCCCCCCTCTGTTGGCGCCCTGTTGGCGGCCGGCTACCTCTACCGGGAGCCCGTGAGCCCCGACGGCGTGCCGTATACCTACGATCCATCCAGCGGCGCCGTTTCCGACCCGAGGGCCGGGCAGCGGCGCGGGGCCCGTTGACCCGTGTCTCTTCCCGGACTCGAGGGTACCCTCCCCGCCGCCACCGTAACGGCGATGGGCTTCGTCTTCGGGCTCATCATCGGCTCGTTTCTCAACGCCACCATCTACCGCTTGCCAAGGGAGATCAGCGTTTCCCGGCCGCGCTCCTTTTGTCCACACTGCCAGCGCACCATCCAGTGGTACCGCAACATCCCGGTCGTCTCCTACCTGTTTCTACGTGGCCGCTGCGGCGAATGTGGGGCGCCGATCTCGCCCCGTTACCTGCTCGTCGAGCTGGCGGTGGCGGTGATCTTCGCCGCCTCCGTATGGCGCTGGGGGGTCTCCACCAGATCGGCGGTCAGCATCGGCTTCGCCTGCGCCATGCTGGTGCTGGCGCTCATCGATCTGGACTTCCGCATCCTGCCCAACGTCATCACCCTGCCCGGGATCTTCGCCGGCCTGCTGGTTTTCTTCATCGATCCTCGGCGGACATGGGTCGACTCGGCGCTCGGTGTCGCGCTCGGCGGAGGCCTGCTGTACTTCGTCGCCTGGCTCTACCTGAAAGTGCGCGCCAAGGAGGGCATGGGGATGGGTGACGTCAAGATGATCGCCATGGTCGGCGCTTTTCTCGGCTGGAAGGGGGTGTTGCTGACCATCTTCGTCGCTTCGCTGCTGGGCAGCCTGGTGGGGCTGACGCTGATGGCCATCAAGGGCCGCGACTGGGACTACGCGCTGCCTTTCGGCACCTTCCTGGCGCTGGCGGCGGTGGTGGTGGACTGGGGCGGGCAGGAGATGGTGCGCTGGTACCTGGGCCTGGTGACAGGCTTCTAGCCCGCATATCTCAACGGTTTGCTGCTGCGGGCGCGGCAAAGGGCGCGCTC
>JBHHYG010000108.1:0-10014 GCA_046757445.1 Acidobacteriota bacterium | reverse complement strand
GAGCTTGTCGGCCAGCTCGTAGACCTGCGGTGCTTGGCCGAGGTCTTTGAGGCCGCTGGCATCGAGACGCAGGTCCGCCGCCACGGTGGCGAGCAGCAGGTCAGCATGAAACTTGTCCCGCGATACCAACAACGTGTCGAGCGTACTCAGGAAGGCTGACAGCTCTTGCCAGTCGAGTTGGAAGCGAGTGTTGTCATCATCGAAGATCTCGAAGGGGCTCGCACCCGTCCCCACCGCCTCGACGTAGGCTGTCAAGTCGGCCCTCTGGGTGGCCGTCAGCCGGAGGCCGAAGCGCTCATCGAACCACTCCACCACATCGGCCAAGGTCTCGAGCGAGCCGTCGTGAAAGTAGGGAGCCGTGGTCTTGGCGTTGATGAGGGTCGGGGTGTCGAAGAAGCTGTCGCGCGCCCCCTCACTAGCCGGCTCGCCAGAGCCGATGTCGTGGCGCAGCCCGTCGATGAAGTTGGCGCTGGGCAGATGGCAGGTGCTGCAGGCGCGGTTGCCCATCACCTCGAACTTCCGGGTGAACAGTTCCTGGCCACGCCGGGCAGCCGGGGGAGCCTTGGTGTTGAGGGTGCCGTCGGGGTTCAAGTAAGGAGACGGCAGCCAGTCGAACTCGAGCATGTAGGTCACCAGCGCATCCAGCATCAGCGGCGTCGGCTCGTCACCGGCGAACTCGTTGACGATGACGTTGCGGCTGAACTCCCTGAGGCTCCCGAAGCGGCCGTCACGGCCGTAGGGGGCGGTAAAGCGGATCCCCCTGAGGCTCGGAATGTCCAAGGGATCGGCGCGATGGTCGTTGAAGCGGGGATTGAAGAACTCGCCGTCGACATCGACCGCGCCCGGTTGATGGCTGATGCCGGGGATGAAGAAGCGCCTATTGATGTCGCTACGGTTGTGACAGCTCGAGCAGGCCAGGCCGAGGCTGCGAGCTGGGTCGCCGAAGATCGCTGGCGAATCGAACAACATGTCCCCGTAGGCGACCAGGAACAACTCCCTCTCATCGATACCCCGTGCCTCGAAGTTCAACACCAGGCGCGGTAAAGGGTCTTGCTCATTGAGGTCGCTGCCGGGCGGCAGCCAGGGAGCCACCGAGGAGTACGTGGATGAGGCCACAACCCCGTCGGGCACCGGATCCAGCGAGGCACGAGGGGTGAACCGATCGACCTCGTAATTGGCTTGCAGATAGTCCTCGATCCTCTTGCCGGCAGCAAGGAACCTGACCGGCCCAGGCGATTTGCCGCCGATCGCGAGGATCCCGGAGCTACCGACGCCGGTGGACATCTCGAGCCAGGCAAGGCCGAGATCCTTGAAAGCCCCGCGGTCTGTTTGTCGGATGAAGGGCTCGAACGCACGGAAGATCCGCCGGGCGTCGAGCAGCGCCTCGAGCGCCGCCCCGGGCCGTCCGAGATTCCCGCCTGCCTCGCCGATGTAGTGGCGCGTCAGTTGCGCCAGCGCCCGGGTCGAGGCGGAGTACAGCTGCCGGCTGTCCTCAGCCTCGATGGCAACACGGACGGCGTTGACGTGGTCGAAGCCGTCGATCGTACGGGCAGGCTCCAAACCTTCGTAGACCGATTCCAGCGTGAATCTCTTGTCCTCCACAACTTGGTACTCCCGGTCGACGAGCCGCCAGTCGACCGGCTCGAGGCGCATGTAGAACAAGCTGCGCAGGTAGGCCGCCGGCACCGGGTGCCAGGGCTCTTCTTGAACGATGTGCGGCTCACCCGTGCGCGGAAACAGCGCCGCCACCGCCGCTATCGTGGCGACCACGAGAAACCACCGGCGCCGTTCACTCAGACTCACTCGTGCTTTCATTGCTGTACTCACGAACGATTTCCTCCGCCTACGCCGGCGGTGGCGCCGTTTCCGTGCCTCATGATCGACGCCTCTCGCTCCTTCACCATCGCAACGACGTGCCGACTCCGAGGAAGTGATCCTTCGCGCGGCCGTTGAGGCCCGTGCCGATTCGGGCATCGAGCTGCAGGTCCCTGTCGAGCAGGAACGTTGCTCCGCTGTTGAGGAAGTGACGGTGGCGACCGTCGGCGGCCTCAGGAAAGGTGCCGAAATACTCCAGATAGACTCCGACCCGATCACTGACGGCGTAGCCGGCCGTCAGCGTCGCCGAGAACTGATCGAACCTGGCACCGCTCTCGCTCAGGTAGCCGAATGCCAGGTTCGAGCCCATCCCCACACGCTCCGTCAGCTCCCAGGAAAGGGCCAGCCTCACCTCTGGTTGCAGACTGTTCTCGCGAAAGGCCGAACTCCCCGTCGGCAAGGCCGTGGTCACCAGCAAGGCCACGGCAGGCCGGTCGAGACCGAAGCCGGCACCGCCTTCGAGCAACCTCAGCTTGACGCCGAGTGAGCTATCCTCGACCCCAACCAGACGTGCCTGGGGAAGGCTTACCCAGCGGTAAGAGTTGAAGCCTAGGCGCAGCTCCACTAGCTCCGATAGACCCACCCTCAGGAGTATTTCGCCGAAGACATGGGCCCTCTCCTCCTCGATGCGTGAGTTCGTATAGCCCATCTCCAGCTGGAAGATCCCTGGTGACACGGTCTCGGTGCTCTCGGTGGCATCAGGGCGGTCCGTGACCATTGGACCGAGTGCGGCCGCCTCCTCCTGATCCGCCTGGCTCTCGCCCGCTTGGGTTATCGGTACACCATCCACAGGTGCCTGCACAGCGCCGCTTATCACCGCCACGAGGCTCCGCAGCAGGATCGTGGTAGCCAGCATTTCTCAATGGTCTCCTGCTGCGCGCGCTGCTCGACCATCAATAGACCTGCGATTCCAGTTCATCTTCATGTTGACAAATACGGATCTAAGAAGGGTGACAGTCCTTGGTGAGTAGCGGCAAATCTCATATTTAGAGCGCTAATGATATGAGTTTAGAATAGACAAAATACGCTGTCAAGCTCACCCTCGCTTCACCAACAGAGCCTTGCACCGATTGCGGATCAGGCTGACTGTTGCAGCGGCAGGGTTGGCCCGCATATCTCAACGGGTCGTGAAGCGAGCGGGCGCAAGGGGTGCGAGGACAAGGCGCGCGCCGGTTCGAGGGCGCAGGCGTACTCGTGCAGTACGTCGAGCCCTCGAGCCAAGCGCAACGCAGTCATCGCGGCCCTTGCACCCGCGCAGCCGCAAGCCGTTGAGATGTTCGGGCTAGGGGTTAGGCGTCCTCACCCTCACCCGCGGCATCGCCCACCGCATCGGGATCTTCACCCGCCTCGATACGATCGACCATCTCGCTAAACTCGTCGCCGAGATCTTCACCCATGGCATCTCCCATCTTGCGCATCCATCGAGCCATCTCACGCGGGTTATCTTCATCGATGCCGGCAAGGCTGGTCGGGTCCGCCAGGCTCTCGAGACGGGCATCTTCGGAACGAACCAAGGCGACGCGAGAGACCAGCTTCGTGAGGTTTCCACCGCCGCATTCGGGACACTCGGGTCGACGATCACTGGCCGATGCAATGGTCGGCCAGAAAATGCTGACCTTGCGAGAACATTCCGGACACCAGTATTCGTAGATCGGCACGTCAGCCTCCTGATAGGTTGCTTAGCCTGCATTTCTCAACGGTGGTCTGCTGCGGTGGCGGAGAGACCCACGTCTGCGGCGTTGCCAGCCCGCCCACTTGCGGCCGGAAAGATTGTCGGTGATATACTCACCTCGTGCAAAGTTCCATCTATACTCCCGGAAACGGAATTTCCGTCCTGACGCCGGTCGAGAGGAGCCGCCCGCCGCGCCACGCGGCCAGCTGGATGCGGATCGCCGCACTATCGGCCCTGCTGTTGTCAGCAGCCTGGCCTGTCAGCGCGGGCGCCTGGGGTCAGGACAGTAAGTCCGCGGATCAGATCGTTGTCTACCTGATCGACCATCAGTTTTTACCCCTGGAGGAGCTATCCACCATCAAGGCAGAGGTGGAAGCGATCTTTGGGGATGCGGGCCTGAAGATCAGCTGGATAGCCGACATGTCTCCCCGGCGGCGACTGCATCGCAACGAGTTGCGGGTGATTATCCTGCCTTCAGACGGCACCAACTGGTTCCACGGTCCCTCCAACATCATCGGCATCGCACCGCATGACGACCGGGGTATCGGCCGCAATTGTTTCGTTTTCTACCGCCAGGCCATCTGGTTTCGACAGCAGGCCGTGTCCCGCTGCAGAGAGGCAGTTCAGGCTCGAACCGAGGCTGCCACGCGCGGTGTCGAGATTGATCCTTATATCGACTCCATGGCACCTTACGACTGCGGCGATCGGCTACCATCCCTAACCGCCTTGATCGTCGCCCGTACCGCAGCCCATGAGATGGTACATATCCTCCTGAACAAGCTCGACCACTCGCCGCATGGCTTAATGCGCAACGCATTCGATATCGGTGACTTATGGATGGTCGATGGCCGTGCTTCCTTCCGGCTCGGGAGGAACGAATTAACGGCGCTGCATACCATCTCCGCCACCGGCTCCCATTAGCGGGCAGCTGTCCTCACACCGCGGTCTGGCAACCTCTGAATAGAGTACTCTCCTCCGAGCACGAGGGGCTTAAGGGTCGGTCACATTCCTGCTATGCTGACTCGGAAGGCAGGAGGTAGTCGGTAATGCGCCGCCCAAGGGTACAACATGCAATCCACCGGCCCGCGCCCAGGTTCGTTGCTCGGTGCGGCCTACGCGGTATCTAGGCTAGCGCCGGATGCAAGGGCACGGCGATCCGGTTGAGAGCTCCAGCGCTGCCCCCTCCCGCGCCGCGGTGGACTCGCCCTCCCGCGATCTGCGCACGAAGGATTTCGCCACACCAGATGCCAGACCGATGACCTTGCTCGCTGCCTCCGAGGATGCGGAACCGTTACCGAACCGGCGCTACACCTCGATACTTTTCTGGCGCCTGGTGAAGGCTCTCGATCCGGAGGCGGAACCGGCGCGCATCCTCGACCTGGGAAACACGACGCAGGCAAACATCCGATTTTGGGCCGAGAGAGGCTTCCTGGTGACCTGCTACGACCTCGCGTACCACGAGCACAAGCTGCTCGAGCAACAGCCGATCACCAACCTCACGCTTGCCCCGGAGAAGATCCGCGAGCGGGTTATACCCTTCAAGGACGAGGCCTTCTCGGCCATCTGCGCCTGGAACATCTTCGCGCGCCTGCCCTTCATCGTCGCTCGTCGCTATGTTCGCGAGTGCTACCGCATCATGAGCCCGACCGGGATTCTGCACGCTATTTTCCTCGATGCAGGCGGCCGCATCGATTGCCGTCGTAGGTACAAAGTGGCCGACCGGCAGCAGCTCGATGTCTGTTCCAACTCGCCCCCCCCCAACCAAACGGCCGACTGGGTGGGTGCAGAGCTGGCCTTTCTCTTTTCCAGCTTCGATGCCTGCGAGACCAAGCCGGCCCCCTGTCAGACTCGAGAGTTGCTGGCCCAACGCGGGCCCATCGGCCGCCTCGTTGTCCCTGACCGGCGCCGCTGAGCCGAAACCGTGCCGCTACAGCCTGCACCCACGCCGAGCTGCTTCCCGCCGCTGCCCCGCAGCGTCGCCGCACTCGGGACCCGGCGGCCGGATGGATCCGCAAATTTCATGGCCCTCGCCTGGCAAACGCCGCTTTCTTACGAGCCACCCCTGGTGGGCGTCGTAGTGGGCCGGGAAAAGGCTTCCCACCGCTTCCTTTTCGAGTGTCCCGATTTCACCCTCTCGTTCCTCTCCCTGGGAGCCGCCGGACTGGTGCAAGCGTTGGGGACCAGCAGCGGGGCCCGGGCAGACAAGGTCAACACTCTTCGCTTGCGATTGCTGGCACCGCAGCATGGCAACGCGCCGATGCTCGCCGACTCCTGGCTGGCCTACGAGTGCCGTGTCGTCGCTCGCCATGCGACGGGCGACCAGACCCTCTTCGTGGGCGAGATCCTGGGTGCTTATTACGATCCGCGCCACTTTGAAAGCGGCGAGCTGAGCAAGGAGGCCAGACCGCTGATCCAGGCGGGTGAGGCGTCGTACGCGTCGTTGGGAGAGCGTTGCCATCCGGCCGATGCCCCCGACCGTTCGGTTGACGGCGGCGATGAGGCGGCAAAGGGGTGAGGAGACAAGCGGGCTAGCCGATGGCGGCACTGCCGCTGACGATCTCGTGCACCGCCGCTAGCGCCCGTTCGCATTCTTCCAGCGAGGTATAGATATGCGGAGACAAACGGATACCACCCTGCTCGACTCCGCTGGGGGCACAGACGATCCGCCGCTGTTCGTAGAGCCACCGGTAGGCCTCGCGGAAATCGACGTCGTCGACATGGAACGTGACCACACCGGCGGAGAAGTCCGGGTCCATCGGCGTGTAGAGGGTCACTCGCGGTAGCTTCGCTAGCTCTTCTTTCAAGAAACTGGTGAGGGCAACCACCCGGGCAGCTATGCTCGAACGGCCGATCTCCAGCAGGAACCGTATCGCATGACCGAAGGCAGCAAGCGAAGCGTCATCGCGTTGGCCCAGCGACTCGAGCCGCGACCGGGCATCTGATTCACCATAACCAAGGCCTACTACCGACGGCCACAGCAGAGGCTGCGACTCCTTGCGTACGTACATCATGCCGACTTCCCTGGGCGAGCACGGCCACTTGTGGGCGCTTGCGGTGTAGAAGTCACACCCCATCGCATGCAGATCGAGGTCAAGCACGCCGCAAGTCTGGGCGCCGTCGACGAGGGTGAGGATGCCGCGGCGCTGGGCCCATGCGGAGATCTCTTCTACCGGATAACGGCAGCCGCCCGTATTGGTGACGTGGCTGTAGGCGATAACCCGTGTTCGCGCTGTGGTGACCGACTGGAGATCGTCGAGCAGCCTCTGCGGGCTGGGGGCAGGCGTGGCCACCGGCACCTGGACGACCGAAAACCCGGCGCGCCGTGCGCGCACCTTCCAGCTTGCACGATTGCTGGGATGATTGTGCTCTGTCACGACCACCTCGTCGCCAGGGCCCAAGTCGAGACCTTGAACAACGAAGTTATTACTCTCGGTGGTGTTTCTCGTCAGCGCCAGTTCTGTCGCGTCCGCCCCGACGAGTTCGGCGAGCAGTTCGCGAGTCACTTGACGGGCAGAGGAAAACTGGGCCCGGTTCTGAAAGGAAGGATCGGCGTCGACGGTATCCGTCAGAGCCTGAAGAGCGGCTCTTGCCGGGGCCGAAGCCGGCGCCAGATTAGCCGTGTTCATGGTGATGCGCCCCCGCAGATTGAAAGCCGCCTGCACGTCGGCCCACTGTCGATCGTCCTGCGGTAAGCGTTGGATTCCGGACGCGACGGTGCGCATGGCAGATGCAAAGGCCCGATCGGCGGCCGTAAGGGGAAAAAGAAAGGCTCCAACGGTGGTCCCCGCGAACCCCATGAAACGACGTCGAGTCAAACCCCGGTGACCGCTCATCTTCATGCCTCCCTAACCCGGTGCAGGCAGCTACGGCCGCCGGGCCGGCCGGCCTCTCGCCTCACGACCCGTTGAGAAGTTCGGGCTAGCAGGCAGGCCTGTTCAGCGACTCTTTCTTTCGAGCACCACTGCCGAGCACCGCTGGCAGATCCGCCGGCGGCCCCTCGCACTCCGCATACGCGCAGAGTGCATCGGTGTCGAGCAGGTGAACCCTGCGCCTGACGATATCGATCAGGCCGGCCCGCCGGAGTTCGTTCAGCTGCAAGCTGACGGTCTCTCGGGTGGTCCCGAGCCAGTCAGCCAGCTCCGCTTGGGTGATGCGAGCGTTGATCATCAGCCGACCGTTGCTTCGCGAACCGTGAGAACCGGCAAGCAACAGCAGCCCCTCCGCCAGCCGCTGATCAACGCGCTTGGTGGACAGCGCCGCCACCTTCGTCTCTTGTGCACCCAAGCGTTCGGCAAGATGACGTGCAAGGGCCATGATGGCCTCAGGTCGAGCCACGAGAAAGCGAGTCACCAGAGATACCGGCAGCATGGCGACCAGCGCATCTTCCACGACGCAAGTGTTTTCGAGATGCTCAGGCTCGCCGAGTAGGACCCGCTCGGCCAATAGCGCTCCGGCGCCCAGGAAATCGACCACCAGTACCCGTCCGGAAGAGGCAGTGCGGCTGAGCTTCACCGCTCCGTCGAAAAGAATATAGGCCATCTTCGCGGGGTCCTTCTGCCGGTAAAGATACTCGCCACGGTCGACCCAGCGCATGGTCGCTATCGCTGCCAGGACATCGAGGTCTGCACCCGGCAAGTTGGCGAATGGTCGGCAACGGCGTAGGAGCTGTGGCTTGATCCCCATCTATGCAACCCGTTCCATGAGCTGATGACGCAACTGTCTCTTCAGCTGCCTGGAAATGGCATAGAGCACTCCCCTATCGCGTTCCACCTTGGCGAGCAGGAAGCCCCCCTGAATGGTGGCCAACAGGTAGCGGGAAAAGTTGCTCGCCTCCTCGACTCCCGCCTCCGCCAAAACCGCCTCGAGCTTACCCCGGAAGATTCTGAAGACATGGTCGATCCGCTGACGAAAGCTTTCGTCCAGGTCGCCCATCTCGAGGGCCATGCGCGCCAGCGGGCAACCGACAAAGGCCATATCCTTCTGGGCTTCTACGATGGCGTCGATGAAGCCCTCCAGCCGTTCGAGTGGGGGCCGGGGTGCGCCGAAGTCGGTGCCGAACAGGTGCCTCTCGTATTCACCCGCCCAGGCGTCGATGACCGCCAGCCCGAGCGCGTCCTTGGAGGGAAAGTAGTGGTAAAAGTTGCCCTTGCAGACACCGGCGTCCTGGACGATCAGATCGACGCTGGTGTGGTGAAACCCCCGCCGCCAGAAGAGCCCAGCGGCCGAGGCGACAATCTGCTCCCGAGTGCTTGTCATGACAAGATTCGCGGTCACCTACCGACTGGTCAGTCTAGGCCGCAAGCAAACGCCTGTCAAGGACTCCGTCGAGATTGTCCGGATCCGCCGTCAGGCTATAATCCGCCACATGCCGTTGCTGCCCCCTCCTTTCAGCCCCGATCTCAAGGTTCTGGTGCTTGCCGGCAGCGAAGCCCTGCCTACGCAGGATACCTGCAGGCTCGACGTGCGGGATCACCCGGAGGTGCCGCTCGCAGGTAAGGCGTTTCTCAAGCTGCGCGGCCGTCTGGTCGTCGAGCGCGTGCTCGACTTGCTCGAGGCGACCGGCCTGCACCAGATCTGGGTGTTGGGGCCGAGAGTGTGCCTAGAGCAGATTCCCACCCGCTATGCTTTCACCCCGCTGCACCAGTCGCCGGGCGCGTCGCTAGCCGCCAACCTCCGCGCCGCACAGGAGGCCGTGGAGATGGCCGAAGACGAGCCGGTTCTGACCATCTTCGGCGATCATCCGTTGATCACGGCAACGGCGTTGATCGACTTTCTCGGCCTCTGTGGCCCGCTGCTCGAAGAGGCCGATTACTTCCATGGCTTGGCCTTGCGGGAGGCCTATGCGGACTACGCTCCTTATTTCCAACGTACCTCGGTGCTCACGCGGGAGGCCGCGGGTCGCGCCACTGGCTTGAACCTAATCGTTCCCTCTCGCTTGCATCGGGTTCCGGCCTTCGACCACATCTATTCGGTGCGAAAGCTGGAGCAAGTGGGGCGCTTCCTGAACATGTTGGTACGGGAGCTTTACCTGCTGGGCGACAGTGGCCCGGCAGCCGTTTTCGATTCCCTTCGGCTATACATCGCCAAGGAGTTCGAGAAGCTCTCCCGGCACAGGGGGATTCTCGGCAAAATTGGATGCTCGGGGATGGACTGGCTTCGCCGCCAGGTTTCGGTGACCAGGATCGAGAGATACGCGGCACGGCTCTTGGGCGCCGAGCGCGGTGTTCGCGTCATCCCCGTGGCGCATGGGGGCACCGCTATCGACGTCGATTTCGCCGAGGAGCTAGCGACACTCGAAGAGCACTGGGAGACATTGGTGGCGCTGGCCCACGAACAAGACGAGGCCAGCCGCGCGGCCCACCGAGCAATCCACGCGGACCTGACCACGCCTGCGGCAGGAGGGCGATGAGATAGCGGGCTAGCCCGCATATCTCAACGGTTTGCTGCTGCGGGCGCGGCAAAGGGCG
>JBHHYG010000107.1:0-10017 GCA_046757445.1 Acidobacteriota bacterium | reverse complement strand
GCCCTTTGCCGCGCCCGCAGCAGCAAACCGTTGAGATATGCGGGCTAGCCTGCATATCTCATCGTCCTCACGACGTAGCGCGATGAGAAATGCAGGCTAGCCATTACCCGGACACACCTCCTATTCCGGGCTCTGGCTGCCGGCGCGCCGAAGGACCTGCCACATCCCGCCGCCCACGACTGCCACCGACACCAGAAGATCGAGCCATGTGAACCACAGGTGCAGCTGGTCGACGACGGCGGCGATGCGAGGGAAGTAGGCGCTGGGAAACTCGGCCATGATACCCAGCGCCAGCACCTGGGCAATGACCAGCGGCCCGACGTAGCGCAGCAGATTGATCCAAATACCGAGAAGGCGGAACCCCGGGTTCCCCATTCTCACCTCTTCTTCGACCTCGAGGCGGTCCCAATACCAGCCGACGAACAGACAGATAAAGAGGCCACCGATCGGCAACATGTAGTCGGAGACGATGTGGCTGATGAGGTCGAACCAGTTCAGTTGAAAGATACCGACGTGGCCGAGGATCCCGGCGCCCGCCGTGCCACCCAGCATGGTGGTCACCGACCATCCGGACCAGGCACCGGTGGCCAGCGCCGAGGGTATCCCGACGAGGAAGATGCCGCTTCCGATAAGCCACACGGCCCGGCGGCGGCTCCAGCGCAGCTCGTCGATGAAATAGGCGGCAACGACCTCCAGCAGGGAGATGCTCGAGGTCAGCGCCGCCATCAGAAACAGGGTGAAGAAAATGAAAGCAAAGAAGGCGCCACCCGGGATCTGGTGGAAAACCACCGGCAGGGTGACGAAGATCAGCCCGGGTCCCTGGGCCGGCTCCATACCGAAGGCAAAGAGGGCGGGAAAGATGGCGAAGCCGGCAGCCACCGCCACCAGCGTGTCCATGGTTGCCACGACGACGCTGGACTGCGGCAGATCGTGGTCGTGCGACATGTAGGAGCCATAGGTGATCATCGCTCCCATGCCGACGCTGAGGGTGAAAAAGGCGTGCCCCATGGCGGTGAGCGTGGCCGTGGGGGTGATCTTGGAGAAATCGGGGCGCAGCATGAAGCTGACGCCGGCGCTTGAGCCGGCCAGCAACAGCCCCCGGACAATCAAGACACCCAGCAAGACGAAGAGGATGGGCATCATGATCTTGCTGGCCCGCTCGATGCCCCCTTTGATGCCGCGGGCGACGATGATCATGGTCAACAACAAGAACAGGGCATGGAAGCCGATGCTCCAGAGGCTGCTGCCGGAGAGGGCGCCGAAATGATCTCCGGCCTGCTCGGGTGTGGCCAGGCCGCTGATGATGCCCAGCGGGCTCTCGAGCATGTAGGCCATGACCCAGCCGGCGATGACGCTATAGAACGACAGTAGCAAAGCGCCCGCCACCACCCCCAACGCTCCTACCAGCGGCCAGGATGTCGCCGGAGCCAGGGCGCGAAAGGCACCTACCGGGTTGCGCTGCGTCCGGCGACCGAGGGCCAGCTCGGCAAGAAATACCGGGGCACCGATGAGGGCGATGCAGATCAGGTAGACGAGGATGAAAGCGGCACCCCCGTTTTGCCCCATGATGTAGGGGAAGCGCCAGATGTTGCCGAGGCCGATGGCCGAGCCTGCGGCGGCCAGGAGAAAGCCTGCACGCGACCCCCATGCCTCGCGCGCTGGCCCCCGCCCGCCCTCAGCCATCGCCGCCGTCGACGCTGCCCGTCCGGCCCTCCACCTGCCCCTCAGCGCTGCGCCGACGCTCGATGCGCATCGAATAGATCAGCAGGCCGGCAAAGCCACCCCAGACGATGCTGAGGATGACGATCATCATGATGACGGTGCCGGGTTGCATGGTTACTGACTCCTCCGCCCTGGACCACCTCCGCCCGAGACGACGCCGCGGATCATGAGCTTGGCCCCAACGTTCGCTCGGCGATGGCATGGTTGGCAAGGTAGAAGAGCAACAACACCACCCCCCACTGGAACAAGCAGGTGCCGAGGGTAAAGACCCCGAAGGGATTCCACCAGGCCTCTCCGGAAGTAGCTGCCTGCCACAGCCACCACACGATCATCAGCGCGAACTCCAGCGGGATCAGGTATTTGATGGCGAAATCGAACCAGCGACCGGCGGGAATGTCGTTGTCGGCGTTATCGATCAGCTCTTCTCTGAACTTGCTGGGCCCGAAGCGGCGCACCGCCAGGGCGAAGAGAAAACCGGAAACCATCAAGCCGATGCCCCACACCGCATCCTGGTTGTTGAAGAAGCTGAGGTTGACGGCGGAGGGAACGCCGAGGACGAAGCCACCGGCAGCGACGAACAACAGTGCCCGGTGCCGGCTGAGCCCGGCATCCATGAATATACGGGTGCCGAGCTCGATCATCGAGATCAACGAGGAAAGAGCCGCAACGACCAGGGCCAGAAAAAAGAAGACCATGAACAGCTGACCGCCGGGAATGCGGTTGAACAGCTGCGGGATCCAGATGAAGCTCAGGCCGGTGCCAGCCGGCCCGCCGGTCCCCAGCACTTCTGTTGCCTCCTCTGCGGGTAGGAGTGCAAACACCGTCGGGATGACCACCATCGCGGCCATCAATGAGGCGGCGTTGTTGCCGAGACCGATGGTTACCGAATTCATGACGATGTCGTCCTGCGTGCGCATATAGACGGCATAGGTCAGCAACAGGCCCCAGCCGGCGCCGGTGGACCAAGCGGACTGGGTAAGGGCCTCGAGCCAGATCCTGTAATGGAGCAGGTCGCTCCATCGGGGGTTGAAAAGATAATCGAGGCCGGCCGTGGCACCCGGCAAAGTCACCGCCCGCAATGCCGCCGCCGCCAGCAAGACGAAGAGTGCAGGAATCAGCACCTTGCTGGCCCGCTCGATGCCGGCAACGACGCCGCGGTAAACGATGTAACCGCCCAGGCTCATGGCGACGAAGTGGAACAACACCGGCTCCCAGATCGACGACTGCAAGCCCTCCCAGTAGACGTTGCCATCGATGCCCGAGAGCCCTCCGGCGAGAGCGCCGACCAGGTACTTGACGCACCAGCCTGCCACAACCGAGTAATAGAACATGATGGCCAGGGTGCAGAAACCGACGAAGCAACCCATCCAGGTAAAGCGGCGGCCGATAAGCTTGCCGAAGGCGCCGACGACCCCATAGCCCGCATGGCGGCCCATGGCGGACTCCACCATCAGCAACGGGATGGCCCACAAGAAGAGAAACAGGAGCCAGGGGACGAGAAAGGCACCGCCGCCGTTCTGCGCCGCGACGCGCGGGAAGCGCCAGATGTTGCCGGTGCCCACCGCCATCCCCAGGGCAGCGACGAGCAAGCCCCAGCGGGAGGTGAAGGTCTCGGTGGCGGGCACGGACCGTTACTCGCTCTCCGGGCCGGCGGCGACGCCACGTTGTCGCAATCCTTCCATCGAGGCTGCTTGCAGCCGGCGGGTGGCATCCCCGGGGGACGGTGCCCCGAACAGGAAGGAGGCCGCCGCCACGCAATCAGCCCCGGCTGCGGTCACCGCAGCTGCATTGTCCGCCGTGATACCACCGATGGCGACCAGCGGGATGGTCGTTGCCTCACGCACCGCACGCACCATTTCGAGGCCGACCGGCTCGCCAGCGTCGGGCTTGGTGGAGGTCGCATAAACGGGGCCGAGGGCGATGTAGTCCACAGGCAAAAGCTCTGCGACTTGCGCCTCCTCGAGCTTCCCTACCGACAGGCCGACGATCATTTCCGGGCCCAGGAGTCTGCGCGCCACTTCCACCGGCAGGTCTTCCTGTCCCAGGTGCACGCCGTGTGCCCCCACGGCCAGGGCCATGTCAACGCGGTCGTTGATCAGCAAAGCAATTCCATGCTGCCGTGCTGCCTCCAACGCCTCGCCGGCGCGATGATGAAACAGCCGATCGTCGGCCCGCTTGTCCCGGTACTCGACCCAGGTGGCGCCGGCCGCGGCCAGAGCCGGCATCAGCTTCTCCATCTCCTGCTTTGCCAGCGCCGCGTCGACGATCGGAAGAATTGAAGGGAACGGAGGGATCAACAGTTCCAACACGGCCACCTCTCTTCCCTTGCTCCGCCAGGCCGCGGGCATCCCATGTACCCTACCGTCGAGGCGTTCTCCCGCAACCCGTCAGGCACTCTCATAACGGACGCCCCGCCACCGGGTCGAGGGGAGTATCTCGTCTAACAGATGAGTGTCGTAATCTCCGGCCACGAAGCCCGGGTGGTCGATGATGCGACGCAGCAACGGTACGTTGGTGGCGATCCCTTGCACGATGAAGAGATCGAGACAGCGTCGCATCCGTGCCAGCGCCTCGCGACGGCCGAAGGCGTGGACGATCACCTTGGCCAGCAACGAATCATAGTAGGGGGTGACGAAATAGGCCTCGTGCGCCGCCGTGTCGACACGAACACCGGGCCCCTTGGGGATGTTGAAGGCGGTAATCTGCCCAGGGCTCGGGGCCAGCGAATCCGGATCTTCAGCATTCACCCGACACTCGATGCTGTGGCCACGGAAGCCGATATCCTGCTGCGCAAAGCGGAGGCGCTCACCGGCGGCGACGCGAATTTGCTCCTTGATGAGGTCCACGAGGGTCACCTCCTCGGTGATCGGGTGCTCGACCTGAATGCGCGTATTCATCTCCATGAAGTAGTGTTTGCCCTCTCCATCGACGAGAAACTCCATGGTGCCCGCACTACTGTAGTCGATCGCCCTGGCGCCGTTGAGCGCATCTTCGCAGATCTGCTCCCGCTGTTCAGCGCTCAACGCCGGTGAGGGAGTCTCCTCCACCAGCTTCTGGTACTTTCGCTGGACACTACATTCGCGGTCACCGAGATGAACGAGGTTGCCGTGCTCGTCGCCCAGCAGCTGCACTTCGACATGGCGAGGACGGGCCAGGTACTTCTCGACATAGATCTCGCCCGAGCCGAAGGAAGCCTCGGCCTCGCTGCGCGCCATGCGGAACGCCTCCGACAGGCCTTCCTGGTTGAGCACCACCCGCATTCCCTTGCCGCCGCCACCTGCCGTAGCTTTCAGCAACACCGGAAAGCCGATCTGTTCGGCAACCCGCATCGCTTCTCCTTCATCGGGCACCGGACCCGGGCTGCCAACCAGTACCGGCAAACCCGCCTCTCTCATGAGCGAGCGTGACACCGCCTTGTCTGCCATTCGACGCATGGCATCAACGGATGGGCCGATGAAGGTCAGGTTGCAGGCTTCACAGATGTCGGCAAAGTGAGCGTTCTCAGCCAGGAAGCCATAGCCCGGATGGATAGCGTCGACACCCATTACCTCGGCGGCCGAGATCACGGAGGGGATATTCAGGTACGAGTCGGTCACCGGGGCGGGTCCGATACAGATCGCCTCGTCGGCAAAACTCACGTGCAAAGAATCCCGGTCCGCCTCCGAGTAAACAGCGACCGTCTTGACCCCAAGCTCACGGCACGCCCAGATGATGCGCAGCGCGATCTCGCCGCGATTGGCTATGAGAATCGACTGGAACACGAGCTCGACTAGACCTGGGGTCTGATGGCGAAAAGCTGCTGCCCGAACTCGACCGGCTCACCGTTGTCGACGAGAATGGCCAGGATTTCGCCGCTGATCTCGGAGGCAATCTCGTTCATCAGTTTCATGGCCTCGACGATACAAAGGGTCTGGCCTTCGACCACCAGATCACCCACGTCGACGAACGGGTCGGTACTCGGGTCTGGAGCCCGGTAGAAAGTTCCTACCATCGGCGAGGTGACAACGAACGAATTTTCCAGCCCTGCCGACTCAGGCTCCTGCCCCTCCGGCGACTGAGGGCCCGCCGGAGCCGTGATGGTGACGGTTGGCTGCTGGACGTCACTCACCGAGGTGGTAACCCTGTCGTCCATGCGGCGGATTTTCACTTTCACTCCCTGCTGGTCGATCTCGAACTCAGCGACATCCTTTTCGATCAACAGGTCGATGAGGCGCCGGATCTGTTCCAGGTCCACTGCGCTCTCCTGGCCTTCGTCACTCATTTTGCCACCCGTGGTCCCTGCTACCCGCATTTCTCAACGGCTCACGGCTGCGCGGGCGCCAGGGCCGCGATGACTGCCTTGCACTTGGCTCGAGCGCTCGACGTACTGTACGAGTAAGCCTGCGCCCTCGAACCGGCGCGCGCCTTGTCCTCGCGGCCCTTGTGTCCGCTCGCTTCTCGACCCGTTGAGGAATGCGGGCTACGAGAGAGTTCAAGCAAGGATAGGATCGGCCCCCAGGGGGGTCAAGCGCACGCAGCCATCCGCGTTGACGCACAACATATCCTCTAGTCGGATGCCACGACGTACTGGCTGATAGATTGCGGGCTCTATCGTGATCACCATGCCAGCCTCGAGCCGATCTTCGCTGCGGGGAGAAACGGAGGGAGCCTCATGGATCTCGAGGCCGACGCCGTGGCCGGTACCGTGACTGAATGCCTCGCCGTATCCGGCATCCTCGATGACCTCCCTGGCGGCCCGGTCCACGGCGGCCGCCGCAACGCCGGGCCCGATGACGTCGATGGCAGCGGCTTGGGCCTTTTGCACGACTCGGTACAGCTGTAGCCACTCTCGATCGACCTCGTCCCCGACCCAGACCATACGAGTAAGGTCGCTACAGTAGCCATCGAGCCTGCAACCGACGTCGATCATCAGTGGCTCTCCAATCTGAACCCGCCGGTCGCTGGCGAGCCCGTGAGGCAGCGCCGTCCGCGGGCCGGAGGCGACAATGGTCTCGAAGGCCATGCCGTCGGCGCCCCGGCGACGGCAAGCGTATTCCAGCTCTGCCGCGATCTCACGCTCGCTACTGCCGGGTTTGACGCCCTCGGCCACCCCCAGAAGCGCCGAGACAGTCAACTCCAGAGCTCGACCCATGGCCTCGATCTCGGCTGCTCCCTTGCGGCTTCGCAGGGTTTCCACGACGCCCGAGAAGCAAACCCAGTCGACGCCCTCTAGTGCGCACAGCCTTTGTTCCAGGGCCACGGTGGTGTGCTGCGGATCGTAGCCCAAGCGCTGCCAGCCTCGCTCGTCGAGCGTCGCGCCGAGGCAGCCCAAGAGCCCTTTGGCGCCGGTGATCACCTGCACGCCCTCCGTCTGCGCCTGGGCTTGCTCCAGATAACGGGAATCGGTCAGCAGGATGGAGGTGCCGGTGGCCAGCAGCAACCAACCGTTGGTGCCCGTAAATCCGGTCAGGTAGCGAAGGTTGGCAGCAGCGGTGACCAACGAGGCGTCGAGACCCGCGTCGCCGAGCTGCCGGGCGACGGCGGCTCGGCGCTCGGGCTCAGGCGACGACGCACACACGGGCTCGCTTCTCCACCTCCCTGGCAAGACCACCCGCGATACGCCACCTGCTTGCGGCTAGCCCGCATTTCTCAACGGGTCGTGAAGCGAGCGGGCGCAAGGGCCACGAGGACAAGGCGCGCGCCGGTTCGAGGGCGCAGGCGTACTCGTGCAGTACGTCGAGCCCTCGGGGCAAGCGCAACACAGTCATCGCGGCTCTTGCGCTCGCGCAGCCGCGAGCCGTTGAGAAATGCGGGCTAGGTTCCCGTAGCGACGATATCGTTGGAGGTGCCGATGACGATGCCGTTGGAGTCCAGCACCTCGGCGAAGATCGCCACCGAGGAGGTCGTGGTGCCGGCGTCGGGTACGGTCACCGAGCCGTTCGCTAGGCCACTGGAGTTGCTGGTGGCCGACGCCGTGACGCTGGCACCCGCCGTGGTCGAGTCGGAGCGGATGGTGAAGCGCACCCTCCGGCCGACCACAGGTATGCCGTTCAGATCCTTCAACGTGGCGATGATGCCCTCGGTAAACGGCGCGGCGCTGCTGAAGCTGGTGCTGGTGCCGTCGCTGAAGGTCAGACTGATGGTGAACGGCGTCGTCGTCTGGCTGATGATCTGATTCGACGTGGCGACCGTCTTGCCGGTGTTCGGGTCGATCAGCACCGCCTTGACCACCACCGTGCCTTCACCGACCACGGATAGCTGGTTGAAAGCCTCGCCACTGCTATCGGTAAGGCTGACCTCCGGGGCATCCAGCCGCGCCGGCCCGATGCCACTGCCGAGAGTGCCGTCTTTGACGATACGAAAGCGAACCTTGACTCCGGCCAGAGCCTTATTGTCGAGACTGACGGCCTGAGCGACGATGGGGACGCGGAAGGGCTGCGCGGCGCTCGCTGTACCACCAGTGGTGGTGATATCCCCGCCGCCGGAACGGAATATCACACTGATGTTGCCAGTGAGCGGCACCAGCGTCAGCTGCACCGTGGTGGAGGCGGTCACATCGCCGACGCCTGCCAGTACCGAGGCAGTTCCCGCCAAGGTGCTGGTCAACACGACGCTTGCCTTGCCGCTGAACGTAGTGACCAAAACGCTGGCTGCGCCGGTTGCCGGATCGGCGCCGAATGCCCTCAACAGGCCGAGGTCGGTGGCGAAGCTGACCGGGGTCAGATTCTGCACCGGCTGGCCCTGGGCATCGAGAACTTGGGCGCTGATCACGATGTCGGTCACACCGTCCGCCGGACCGCTGGCCGAGCTGGCGCTCAGCGTTACCGTGCCGTCGAAGCTCAATGCCTGGTTCGGGTTTTGTCCCTGCAGACCCGCAGGGGAGTTGGGCGATGTCGGATCATCCAGCGAACAACCGGCCGAGAGCATGGCCATCAACACGAGAGCGCCCCCGACCGCGGCAAGCTTCAAGCCGGTGGCTGGAGACCGATTTGCTCGGAAGAACGGGTGGGTAGCCATGAGTACGCGCCTCACGAGTTGTTGTCCCCGAAGTCGGCGAAATTAATGCCGATGGTCGCGCTGACGGACACCTTGTCTCCGGCGATGGTGCGACCAAAGAAACGAAGCGTGGCATTAACCTGAATGTTGACGAAGCCGGTCGAGGGCTCAAAGCCGGGGTCGATCAAAAATGAGATCGGCGGCTGCGACTTTTCCGTCGCCGGCGCGATGACCAGGGAAGAGGCCGTCGACTCCCGTAATATCACATCTCCCTGCGGCGTCAGGCGAACGCGGAGGCTCATGCCGCGCTGGAAGCCCGCCGGCACCGCCGTGCCCCCGTCAGTGCGCACGAAGGTCACCTCGTAGCGCTCGAGAATGATGTCCTGAAGCGTCGGATCCAGGGGTGAGCCGGGCGGTGGAGAGGGAGACTTCAAGTGGGCCGAAAAGACCACGTCCACGGTGTCGTCGAGGATCGAGCCGCTGCTGGTCAGGATATCGCCGAACGGGTTGCTCACCTGGGTGATGCTGTCGATCACCAGGACGACGGCATTCTGGGTATCATCGATGTTCCCGGATGCCCCACAGCCGGCCATCACCATCGCCAGGGCCAGGATGTGAGCACTGCGCAGCAGGCTCAGCCACCTGGTTGTCCTCGCTGTCGGTAGCAGTTCGGACAAGATACGCCTGTGGTGGCGATCCCGAGGCTGCGGACAGGTACGCCTCTCGCTTCGGCGGAATATCGTCATTGGTCGATGATCTTTGGAGTGATGAAGATCAACAGCTCGTTGTTGGTCTGCATCGTCTCGTGGCTCTTGAACAGGTTCCCCAGCAACGGAATCCTGTGAAAGAAGGGCGTTCGCGCCTGTGCTTCGTTAACGGTCAACTGGAAAATGCCTCCGATCACCGTCGTGCCACCGTCACGCACCAGCACGCGAGTAATCGCCTGGCGCGTAAAGATGGTCGGGATCCCAACCACCTGGTTCGAAAAGTCCGGCTCGCTCTTGTCGACGGTGATATCGAGGATGATGGTCCGCTCGGCGGTGATCTGAGGCGTCACCCGCAGCTGCAGGTTGGCGTTGATGAAGGTGATCGACGCCGTGTTATCCACCAGTGTCTGCACCGGAATTCGTTGCCCGCTCTCAATCGTCGCTTCGACGTTGTTTTGCGCCGTCACCTTGGGCGTGGAAATGACCTTGCCCCTACCCTCCCGTTCCATGGCCGAGAGGGTCAGGTCGAGACGAAAGCTGTCGAGCACGCTTCCCAGGGTCAGCGACACGCCACTGGTCGCATCGGCGGCAGGCAGGTTGACGGCGAACGGAG